>JBFEJN010000015.1:0-39437 GCA_041553195.1 Sulfurimonadaceae bacterium | reverse complement strand
CCAAGATTTAAAATCATTGGCTATAAAAAATATAGTGTCTATTTCTAATCTAAGTTATAAAACTTCTATCAGAATAGACGGTTGTTAATTTGTGTCTTTATAAAGTTAAATCTAACTCCGAAAAGTTAGGTCTTACTTACTTAGTTTTCAATGATCTCAAACAATTATTCCGAGCTACAACACGTAGTCTCTAAGTCTCTTCTTCAAGCGACTCATCGTTTGTGGACGGGAATTATAGACAAGGAATACTTAGAGGTTTCTTAGACAACAAAAGAATTATGCAAATTCTTTTTTTCCGCTTTATATTGCGTTGTTAAATCATCCCTTCAAGCCACTTCACAGATAAGGCAGCTCTACTATGTATCCAGATTAAAGCGCTCTCTTGCATTTGTTCTATCGGTTTGATTTAGATTGAATTTATCGATCGCTAATAACAGGACCGGTAGTATCAACAGATCTGTCAACAGGGACAGCATCATCAGTATCGCACCATATGCTCCGATGAGTTTCAGTGATGGGACATCCGTTAATGTCAATAGGGAGAAGACAGCGATTAAAACAATAGCTCCGATAATAACCGGTACACCGGCATAAAAAAACATCACTTCCAATCCATGTTTTTCAGTCCGTCCATAAAAACGGCTGCGATAATACTTAAATGCAAAGTGCACCGTCGCATCAGAGGCCAGACCGACCGTGATCGTCATTGCGATCAAGACCTCTAAACTCAGCGGGACCTTGAACAGATTTAAAAAAAGGCCAAACCATATAATCGGTATAGCATTGACAATAAAACCGACAAAGATCATCTCTTTGCTTCTAAAGATCCAACCCATGATCAGACCGATAATAATCAGTGCCGTACCCATCGACATGCCTAGTGTCATCAACTTATCCAGTTTGGCACTGCCGATGATCGTATCTACATCTGTAAAATAGATAGGTAACGCACTGTAATTTTGCAACCAATGGATGACCTGGTTTTTGTCGATGTCTTCCAGTGTGATCTTGATATGCAGTGTATCATTGCTCATGACACTTTTTTCGAGGTCATAGAGTTCCAAAAAGAAAAGTGCCTGCATGTAGTTTTGTTCACTGTAGATATTTTCTTGCGAATTTGCTTTATTAAAGAGCTCCATCACCGTTAACAGTGAAGAGACCTCTTTCACACCAGGATTATCATGTTGCAGTGCGCTCTCAAAATCACTTATTTTCAGAAGCAATGTTTCATCCACTTGGTCATAGGGCACAGAGACGGTAACAACATCACGTTTGACATTATTGGCAAACATCTGCTCTTGTGCGAAAAAGAGCTGATAGGCACCGACAAACATTATGACCGTTGAAGCAGCAAGAAACAATTTTAGAAACGTCTTGTTGTAATGGATCTCTTTATTGGCAAAAATATAACAGTAACGCGCAAACTCTACTCTGGGATGCTGCACTTTAAAGTAACTGACCAATGCTGGAAGCAGTGTCAGGTTCAACAAGTACGCAAAAAGTGATGCCAATATAACACTCAGGCTGAGTTGTTGCACGATCATCGAATCGACAAGAACAAGTGGGCCAAGACCTATCAGAGTGATCAGTGTTGTCCAGAAAGCGGGATGGATATTACGGTTGATCGTCTTTAGCATGGCACGCGATACATCGGCCCTGTGTTGTGAGACATGCCAACGGTAATAGAAATAGAGATAATCAATAAGTGCAATGCTCAAAACGATCAACGTCATGGCAATATGCACATGGTTATCACCTGTGACCAAATAGATCAGCGTAAAGGTCGCCACCATCGTCAAAGCGATCACAAAAAGCCCGGCTACGGCAGAGATGTAATTATGGAAGACCAGACGGAAAAAAAGTACGATGGACAGAATAACAGCAAAAATAGAATAGAGATAATCACGCAAGTCGGCTTTCATACTCGGTTCTGAATAGCTGTAGGAGAAAGGCACCTTCAGCATTTTAATGTCTATTGGTGCATTTGAATAGATAAAGTATGAGACCTTCGTAAAGTCGCTGTTGACATAATTATCATACTCTTTGCCATAATTATCCACAAACTTTTGTAGCTCCTTTGCATTCATCAATCCCAGCGGGGTGGCCTTGACTAAAGAGGAATCAGGAGTGTCCCCATCTTTGTAAATACGATACGCCCCGCAGAGCGAATCGACATGGCTGACGCCCTTAAGTGATTCCAGTTGAGACTGAAATTTATTCAAAGTCGCTTTAACTCTCTCATCAAACTCACCGATATGCAGCTCCAGGCGTCCGATATATTTGGCATCATAGGCCTGCGCCTGGGTACGCTGCATCTCTTTGGATTCGTTTAGCCAAAAAGTTGAATCCGAAGAGACAAACTCCGGTCTATAGAAGAAGAGAGTAAAAAGCGTCAGAAATGCATAAGCGAGGACGATAGCAAGACGATATTTCTGTACGTAGGTGACATATTTATTAACTTTGGGCGTGTGGTAGTACATGTTAGTTTTCTCGCTTTTCAGTCGGCTCTTTGACCATGATGATATACGGTCGTTTATAGACGTCCAGTTTTTTCGCTGCTTCTGCAATGTTGTCAATTTTTTGATAGATGGTCTGATCGCTCACTTTGTCAGTCTGTACCTTTTTCTTGGCGACCATGACATCAAGCAGGAGTGCCAAAGGGTCTTTGCTGGCGTAGATAGTAGCAACCATCTCTTCAGAATGCATACGTGGCAATGTGTATAAGTAGAAGTTGTAGCTGTATCGCGATCGCATCTTGTCACTTTCGGCGATCATTTCGATGAAGTTGCACGAATGCGGACAGTAGGGGTCTATGAAGACGTGAACTTTAACCGGTCCCTCCCCCATGTGCAAGGCACTGCCTTCTATCGTCTCTAAAATAGGCAAACTGACTTCCAAAGGAAGCTTTTCATGTTTCTCCACATCATTAGCCATCAGTGGTATAGTGAACGTGACAATAATAAATACAAATAAGTACAGTAATCGCATGAGGTGATAATAGCAGTAAAATATTATAAATGCATTACGAAAATGACTATCTTTTCGTCAATTTGCTACATTTTTACAAAGCGCAAACATATAGACTATAATTCGTCTATGATAAAAACACTTGGAAAATGCCCTTATTGCAGTGACGGACGGGTAGAAGTCAGGCAAACCACTGTCGACGGCAAGAAGATCAAACTCTATGCCTGTTCCAATGCACACTGGACATTTGAACATGATATGGCCGAGTTGACAAACGACTCAACCTGTTCTTTCCGTATCTTTCAAAACGCTTTATTGCGTTGGAACAAAAAAGCACTGGGCGAAAGAGAAGTTCGGACGCTCTTGTCAGAAAGCCAGGTCATGGTTCGGCTCTACAGTTCACGTGCCAAAAAAGAGTATTACAAATGGCTGGTCTTGGATGAAGAGTACGGTTGTTCGGTAGTATGGGATGTGTTTATTGATCCTGATGAAGAGCAAAACACATAAAAGCTATTTTTGAGAAGGACTGTTCTTCTCTTTACTCTTGTCAAGGTTGTAAAAATGGAGTATATCTTCTTCAAGAACGAGACGGCAGAACTCAGGTTCTTTCCCCATCGCTTCGAGTTCTATGACCAATTCAATGATCTCCTGTTTTAGACGAACGTCTGGCGGAACATACCCACAAGCACCCATCTTTGAACCTTATTGACCGATATCAGCGAGTGCTTTGGTCACCGCTTCTTTGAGTTCCGGCGAAATACGGTCTGCTTTGTCACGGATCCATTTAAGAAATCCCGGATCTTTGGCCGCAACTTCCTCCGGTGTCTCGCCGCGGTATTTGGCAAAAGGGATCGTCACTTTGATCTGTGACTTGGTCTCCTGCATGATCGTCTCCATTGTATGACGAAGATCTGTGTCGAGGTCGAAAGTATCGATCATGTATTGTAGAGAGTTACGGTCATTGAGTGCGATCTCTTCAAACGTCTTACCCTTGTGCTTGCCGAAGGTCATGATGTCAAGCATCATCGGGGCAGAACAAAGTTCTACCATCTCATCATGCGATTGTCCGTCTGCAAGAAGATGGTCTAAAAAGAGTTTCAGCACGACGACATCACCGAGAGCGTCATGCGCACGTACTTCAACGCCAAGCTCTTTAATAAGTTCCGGCTCTTTTTTGTAAAGCCCCAGTTCATAACGTTTATGCTGCAGACCATGCGGCGTGTTAAGCGGGTACTTTTTACGAAGGATACGATAGGTATCGATAAGCTGCATCTGTGATGTAAAACCCTCTTTGGCCAACATCGCTTCGTCAAACTCCGCATTTTGGATGACCAAAATATTTTCGGGAACATTAAGTTCATTCAGGCGTGCAAACGCTTTCGTCTCCACACAAGCCGGTTTGCCTTCCAACATCTCAGGTGTAATACCATGAATGGCCATAGAGTCAAACTTTGTCGGCAGTGGTGCTGTACAAAGATCATCATACATTTCCAGGATATTGCCTTCAAGGTCAGTGACCAGGTAACTCAATTGAATAATACGATCTTCTTCGTCTACTCCTGTTGTTTCTGTATCTAATATAATATATTTCAAGTTTATTTCCTTATTTAATCACGACATTGTATCGGGTTTATTCCCAATCTTTAAATTGAGAGGAGGTGTGTTTGTCTTTTTTATACTGTCGCTGGTTGACACTTTTTTCGATCTGATTCGCACTGTAGAGGACAACACTTTTAATCTCATTGATATCTTCATCCGAATCACGAAAGGCAATGATCTTTTCTACCAATTTCTCAAGGTCGTTAAACTCACCCTTGTAAAGTGGAATTTTCTCGATGCGGTCAAGGTAGCGACGGTTGTTGTCGACCTTTTTGTCAAATACCTCTTTTGTCGGTTCATCGACTTTAGTGAGGTAGTTGGTAATACTGCTGGTAAAACGTTCTAACACACGGATATAACGCAGCCGCTTTGTATTGTCCTCACGTTTGTTGGAGACTTTTGCCATTTAAAGTAATCTTTATTATAAATTTACATTTTAGTTGTACAATTATAGCGATTTTACACCCAATTTTTAATGACCCAAGGTTACCAATGAAATATCTGATTATCGTAATGCTTTTTTTAACATCACTTCTACATGCTGAATACAGGGCAGAACCTTTTTCAAATGCTTTGATCAAAAACAATGTACCGATCGTTGATATTAGAACGGTTGGTGAATGGAAAGAGTCCGGGATTGTCAAAGGATCGATTCCTATTCAATTTTTCAATGAACGCGGTCAATACGACATTCCCCAATTTTTGAAAGAGCTCAATGCCAAAGTTGACACCCGTAAAGAGTTTGCATTGATTTGCCGTACCGGGAGTCGAACCAAGATGGTCGGCGTCTTTTTGTCAGATGAACTCAAATACAAGATCATCGATATACAAGGCGGGATCATGGATGCAAGCAAGCTACAAGCACCGATCGTACCGTATAAAGGGAACTAGATAACGGCTTTAAAGTTTATCGTCCACTTATTGATTCGCGTTATCATTGTTTTTGGGGCCGTTGCCCTGATCGTCTTTTTATGTTGGGCCTTGCTCTACTGGCTGCTTGTCTGAATCACAGACAAGGGGTTTCATTCAGAGTGCCCATTACTTACGTTTGAAACGATACTCCATCGCTTCAAGCTGTTCACGTAGTTTGACTTGAATATCCCCTTGAAATTCAAAGAAATCCTCACTGATCGTTCCACCGCATCCCAGCTTTTTCTTGAGTGCTTTGAGTAGATCTTTTGCAGCTTCGCTCTCTAGCGCAAAAGGACCGACAAGGGTCACCACTTTGCCGCGGCGTTTCTCTTTATGAAAGACCAATTGATGCTTAGCAGGTTCAAGCCTCTCAGCCGAAACACTTTTTCGTTTTTCGGTGACTACATTCCAGTCGCTGTCATCAAAGTCCATACCGATCTGCAGGTCGAGTTTGGTACCGCGGCTCATTTCGATTCACCGCTGAATTCAAAACGCGGCATACAAACACCGTCAATGTTGACATGTTCGGTAAACATACCCAAAGGACGGACCCATAGCCCTTTCTCACCATACAAAGCTCGATAAAGGACCATGGTCTCTTCCGTTTCCGAATGACGGACCAGATCAATCACTTCATATTGGTTGCCTTTATAATGCTGATAGAGCCCTGGTCGTAGTGTTTTTTCACGCATCTGTAACTACACCTATGTCCGTTTAACACTTTGAACAAGCGCACTGACACCGGGAACATCAAGTTCCCCTTTTTGCGCCATCATCATGATCGGGTTTTTACAATACAGATCATTGTCATAGACCACAACGATCACCTCGTCGCCCTCTTGCAGAAATGTCTTCTCACCATAGGGCGTGTATCGTGTCGCACCGATACTGATCACAGCTTTCTCCGGATAACCCGCTTGTTCAATATAGGCCAGTAAAGGCTCAAGCGGACCGTAATCGACCTGGCTGTTGATCTGACTTACCATCCAGTCGATGAGTTTCTGGTAAAAGAAGCTGTAGCCGCTTAGCTCCACATCTTCACCGTAACGCATCAGCATATCGCCACTTCTCAGGAAACTGCAGATACGCCAGTGATCGAGCATACTGCCCTCTTCAAACTGATCGATATCGATCAATGCTGCACTGAGGCCTTTACTTGCAGGACCCCAGTTCTTCTTTTCGGAGATCTTTTTGGCGCCCTCTCTACGAATAGAACAGTCGTTGTAGGCACCGAACTGCTTTGGTGTTATCGCCGCCACTTTTCCATCTTTATAGCTGATTTCACAAACCAGCCCTACTTCCGGTTCTGCCTGTACATTCATCTCGCCTTCGGGCAATATGATCGTGTCATCAGAAAGAGGATAAACACCAAGCTGACCCTCAAATCCGGGAATATAAAAAGGAAACATCCCCTTCGGACCATTTGGGTCTTCAGTAATGACGTCCTTAAAATCGTCCAGCTCACCGGCCTGCTCTAAATGCAGTGCAAAATTGCCGGCAATCCCCAGACCGAGATAATCTTTATACTGTGCCATTCGCTTTTGCCTCGGCGAACTCTTCGTAGCTTCCTTTAAAGTCGGTGTACGATCCGTCAGCATGCAGCTCGATAATACGTGTTGCAAAAGCATCTAGCAACTCGCGGTCATGCGAGACACAGATAACGTTGCCATCGAAGTTGAAAAGACCTTCACCCAGGGCAACAATCGCCTCAAGGTCCAGGTGATTGGACGGCTCATCAAGTACCAAAAAGTTACCGCCTTCAAGCATCATCTTGGAGAGCATCATACGGTGTTTTTCACCCCCGGAGATCTTCTCAACCGACTTCTCCTGCTGCTCACCGTTAAAGAGCATACGCCCCAGACAGTTACGGATCTCAGAGATCTCGCTTTTTGGCTGGAAACCGCGTAGCCAGTCATAGAGTGTACCGTCACCTTTGATCT
Source organism: Sulfurimonadaceae bacterium (assembly GCA_041553195.1). Classification (GTDB taxonomy): domain Bacteria; phylum Campylobacterota; class Campylobacteria; order Campylobacterales; family Sulfurimonadaceae; genus Sulfonitrofixus. The sequence continues at coordinate 32,019 of JBFEJN010000015.1, read as the reverse complement.
GGTCTGCCGTGTCTTGCGGAAAGTACGAATGCTCGATCGTCGCACCCCAGGTCACTTTGCCTTCTGTCGGCTTCATCTCTTCCATGATGATCTTACACAGTGTCGTCTTACCCACACCATTGGCACCGATAAGTGCGATCTTTTCGCCCGGTTCAATACGCAGGTCAATGTCTTTAAGTACCTGAAGATCGCCATACGAATGTGAAACATGTTCGATCTGCAGTGCTTCATCACCCATCTGTCGTTTTGGTTTAAAGACAATACTCGGGTCACGGCGTGATGACGGCTTGATATCTTCGATATTGAGTTTGTCAAGCTGTTTCTGGCGTGATGTTGCCTGTTTTGCTTTGGAAGCATTCGCAGAGAAACGACGGACGAACGCTTCGAGGTCCTCTTTCTCTTTAAGTTTTTTGGCAGTGTCGTTTTCGAGCTGTTTTGCCATAACCGTTGATGCGATGTACCAGTCATCATAGTTACCTGTGAACTCACGGATCTTCTGGTAATCCACATCAAGAATATTAGTCACGACCGCATTCAGGAAGTGTCTATCGTGCGAAATAACGACCATGGTCCCTTCGTGACGCTGCAGTTCGTTCTCCAGCCAACCGATACTCTCGATGTCAAGGTTATTGGTAGGCTCATCCAGAAACAGGACATCCGGTTTCGGGAACAGGACCTGCGCCAACAGGACCTTGAACTTGTCCGACGTTTTGAGTGATGACATCAGATTATGATGCTCTTCGACAGGGATACCGACATTCGCCAGGATCTTGGAGATCTGTGTCTCATACTCATAGGTTGGATCTTCTTCGACACTGATCATCTCCAATTCGCCGAGACGCTCATTCACCTTGTCGTCTTCGAAATCACCCGTCATGTAGAGCTCTTCTTTTTCTTTGACGGCATCATACAGACGCTTGTTACCGTAAAGTACGGCATCCATGATCGTAAAATCTTCGAATGCGAATTGATTTTGACCCAAAACGCCCACTTTAAGACCACTGCCGATAATGACCTCACCTTCGTACTCGGTGATCTCGCCGCTCAGGATCTTAAGGAATGTTGTTTTACCGGCACCATTGGCACCGATGAGACCATAACGTTTGTGCTGGTCAAGCTTGATGTTGATATCTTCAAATAAGACGCGATTACCAAAACGCATCGTCAAGTTTTGTGTTCTAACCATAATTTCTCTCTTGCGGCACCTCAAAACGATAGATAGAGGTTCCCATTAATATTTTCGCGATTATAGCCAAAGAGAGGTAATGGTTGGTTTAGTTGAGATTTGGCATTTTCTAAATGATCTCTTTAAGGTGTTCTTCTGAGGTAACAGTCAAGACAATTTAGCATGATTTACATCTCTTTTCATGATTTTTTCACAATTAACTGCTATATACTAGTAGTAGAAAGGTATCTATGCAAAATTCAGATGTACTCAACACCCAGTTTCAGGCTACAAAGTGCGAGGACAGTCCCGTTGATGAACAGATCCAGTCAATTCTGAATGATCATGTTATTTACACGACCACTGACCTCAAAGGCATTATCAAAAAAGTGAGTTCAGCTTTTTGTGAACGCAGTGGATACAGACAAGAAGAACTCATCGGAAAATCACACAGTCTTTTGCGTGCACCTGACACAAAAGACACCGTTTACAAGGAGCTCTGGGAAACGATTGAAAATGGTGAGATCTGGTCCGGAGAAATCAAGAACATCGCCAAAAATGGCAAACCCTACTGGATAAGATGCATTATCCGTCCCCTATTCTGTGATACCGGTACTAAAATCGGGTACATTGCACTACGTGACAATATTACCCGGGAAAAAGAGATCGAAGAACATGCGCTGGTCGATGAAGTCACCAAGATCTTTAACAGAAGGAAGATCAACCAGGATATCATGTTCGCTATCGATCGCTTTAAACGCTATGCAGAGCCATTTTCGCTGGTCATGCTGGACATTGACTTTTTTAAGACATTCAATGACCGTTACGGGCATCTTGTCGGCGATGAGATCTTGATTCAGATCAGCAATTTTATCGATAGTCAGACCCGTACTTCTGATATCTTTGCCCGTTGGGGCGGTGATGAATTTGCGATGCTGATTCCAAACATCAACGCTAAAAAAGCACAACAGCTGTGTGAAAAACTGCGTAAAACAGTCGCTGAAAAAACCTGTTTGACACTCCAAGATCGTTTTAATATTTCAGAAAATATAAGCTGCAGCTTTGGGATTACCACCATTCAGGAAGGGGACAATATCGATTCGCTGGTCGGCCGTACAGACAGAGCCCTGTATCTGGCCAAGGAGAAAGGACGTAACCGCGTCGAGGTGCTTTGACTGCGTGAAAAGCACTTCATCATGATCAAAAATTTCATCTAGCATTTTTTCATGATTTTTTCATGATGATATATTATGATGAACTATTATGAATGAAATATCTGCAAATATTACAGACTCCCTAGTGCAGGCAAAAAAAGAACGAACCCACATTGAAACAGGTATTTCCCTGGACGAAATATTTCGACAGCATGTCATCTTTTCCGTTACCGATGTCACAGGCAGGATAACAGATGTCAGTGATGCATTTTGCACCCATACAGGTTACAACCAAAACGAACTTGTCGGTAACCGCCATAATATACTGCGTTCGCAAAGCACGCCGACCGCGATCTATAAAAATCTATGGAGCACGATCAAAGAGGGCGACACATGGTTCGGTGAAGTCCAAAACCTAAAAAAAGACGGTACACCGTTTTGGATCAACTGTACCATTACACCACTTATGGACAAAGCGTCCCGTAAAACAGGCTATTTAGCGATCTATAGCAATATCACTAGAGAAAAAGAGATCGAAGAAGCCTCTTACATCGATGAACTGACACAGGTCTACAACCGCAAAAAATTCAACAGTTGTCTAGATACGTTCTTTGAAAATAGAGACACGTATACAGGTACAACAGCACTTGTCATGATAGATATTGACCATTTTAAAGCCATCAATGATCTTTACGGCCATGTGATTGGCGATGAGATGTTGATAAAGCTGAGCCAATTTATTGATAAACAGACACGAAAATCAGATCTTTTTTGCCGATGGGGCGGTGAAGAATTCATACTCTTTCTCCCTCAAACAACATTTGATGAAACACAAAAGCTCTGTGAGAAATTACGTCAAAATATCGCTTCTATGCCGTGTGAGACCCTCCATAAATATATAGGTGTAATGAAACATATCACCTGTAGTTTTGGAGTGACGATGTTATATGAAAACGACACGCAGATCAGTTTGACCCAACGTGCGGACAGAGCGCTTTACCTGGCCAAAAAAAATGGCCGAAACAGAGTAGAATCTCTATTGATCTAAATGGCGAGCGCAACATTTTTTATATTTTTTACCGCTTGCGCAAGGACAGGGTTCATTACGCTCGATTTTGGTGTTAAAAAGAGTTCCCTCTTCATAAAACCATCGATTTTCCTGGTACACAAACGTACTCTTTTCATGCAGCACCTGTATGCCGCTCTCATCACGATAATAGGCTTTAAACTCAACAAAATTGTCATAAGCAGTAATAATGTCAAGTTGCAGCCACGCCACCAGATTCATCTGTGCCTGTAGCTGTTCAAGTTCATTGACCGCATGGTTTTTTATTAAAGAAGTCGCCACAAGATATTCCGCCTCGCCCAGTGCAAAAGCACAATAGCGCGAACGCATCAAGGCTTCCGGTGTCGGTGCACTCTCAAGCAGGTTAAGGTAGGGTTGACAACAATCGGAATAATCATTGCTTGAACCACAGGGACATAGCATCTAAGCGCCTTTTTGTCGGAATATGTAAGGCTATCACAATGAAGATTGAAGTAAGATAAGCACGATCATACATACGGATACAACACGCTTAGAGGATTAGTTCCCATGTCAAAAACGTCCAGTCTCTACCTCGCCTCGCTTGAACCAAGTACAGGAACACTTTTTATCAGTATCGGTCTTATGGACATCTTGAAAAGCCGTTATGAAAAGGTGGCCTTTTTTCGTCCCGTGATCAAACAGCAGACCGCTCACGACAGCGACATCGTTTTTATGCGAGAGCATTTTACTCTGATACAAAATTATGAAGAGAGTTATTGTTTCAACGTTTCCGACGTTGAGACACTGCTGACAGAAGACAAGCTTGACCAGCTCATTACCACCATCATTACCCACTATAAAATGCTTGAAGAGAAGTATGATTTTGTCCTCATAGAAGGTCTACCGCGTTCACTCTTCAGTGCAACACTCGACTTTGACATCAACCTTCACCTTGCCAAGAACCTCTCGACACCGTTTATCCCTATCCTCAATGCCAAAGGTAAGATAGACCGTGAGATCTATGACGAAGTCAAACTTGAAGAGGAGTTCATTCAGAATGCCGGGGTAAGCCATTTTGCCACCTTTGTCAACCGAATTGATACGTCGCAGTTACCCGCCGCGAAAGCCTTGTTTGACAACAGGCAAAACAAGCCGATGAGCTATTTTATACCCGACAGCCGCGAACTCGACACCCCCTCGCTACAAGAGATCAAAATGGCACTCAATGCTGAAATGGTCCTTGGAAGCGAACACTCTTTAGACAATATTGTCAAGCAGAGCAAGATAGCAGCCATGGGACTTGAGCACTATCTCCCACGACTACAGGAGGGGTCTTTGGTCATCGTCCCGGCTGACCGCGCAGACATCATTATCGCGACTTTTGTCTCCTTTTATGCCAAAGAGTCGCCAAATGTTGCCGGGATTATCCTCACCGGCGGTATTACTCCAAACGTAAGTATGATGCAGCTTCTTGAGAATTTTCATGTTATTGAACTTCCTATCATGCGGGTAGATACAGATACTTATGTCACTGCATCAAACGTCGAATCCGTTCGCGCACAGATCACTCCGAAAAGTACCCGTAAGATTGCCTTGGCTAAGGGACTGTTCGAAGCCAATGTCGACAAAGAGCAAATCCTCCAGGGCCTTCAAGAGAGCCACACGAATATTATGACACCGATGATGTTTACCTATACCCTTTTTGAACGTGCCCGAAAGCAGCGTAAACGAATCGTATTGCCAGAAAGCAGTGATGAACGCATCTTGCGTGCAGCTGAGATACTGTTACGCCGAGATGTGGTCGACATCATTTTGCTTGGAAATAAAGATGAGATCGAGCACCACGTCTCTCTGTTAGCACTGGACCTTACAAAAGCAACGATCATCGATCCGGAAACATCTACCGATAAAGAGAATTTTGTCCAACATTTCTATGACCTGCGCAAAGAGAAAGGGCTTAGTCTGGAAGCAGCTAAGGATGCGATGGTCCATCCCAACTATTTTGCGACTATGATGGTGCAGTTGGGGATGGCGGACGGTATGGTCTCCGGTGCCATTCACACAACCGGTGACACCATCCGCCCTGCACTCCAGATCATCAAAACAACCGATGACTGCAAGATTGTCTCCAGTGTTTTCTTTATGTGTCTGGAAACGCGGGTACTGGTTTATGGTGATTGTGCTGTCAATCAGGACCCCGATGCACAGGCGCTTGCACAGATCGCGATCTCGTCTGCCCAGACGGCACAGAGTTTCGGCATCGAACCCCGAATTGCAATGCTCTCTTATTCAACCGGCCAATCGGGTCAGGGCATGGCAGTAGACAAGGTACGTCAAGCGACTCGTATTGTACAGGAGAGTCATCCGGAGCTCCTCATTGAAGGACCGATTCAATACGATGCTGCTATTGATGCTGATGTTGCCCGTTCAAAACTCCCACAAAGCCGTGTCGCCGGTCAGGCAACTGTCTTTATCTTTCCCGACCTCAATACCGGCAACAATACCTATAAAGCCGTGCAGCGTAGTGCCGGAGCCATCGCTATCGGCCCTGTTTTACAAGGGCTTAAAAAACCGGTCAATGATCTCAGCCGCGGTTGCAGTGTCGATGACATTGTCAACACCGTTGCCATCACTGCGATCCAAGCGCAGGGGATTAAATGAAGATCCTTGTCTTAAATGCAGGCAGTTCCTCGCTAAAATGGAAACTTTTTGAGGTAGAAAAGGCTTCTGTCATCGCCTCCGGGCTGATCGAAGGAATTGCTGAAGTCAAAAGCACCTCTCATCTCCATGCTCATCATCGTGAACATAAGACTGAATTGAGTATTACAGATCATAAAATGGCTTTTTCACTGCTCTTCCAGATACTCGAAGAGAATAAGATCATTAATATTGAGCATGATCTTGATGCCATCGGCCACCGCGTGGTTCATGGAGGAGAGAATTTCTTCAGACCTACCCTCATAGACAATAACCTCCTGGAAGAGCTCAAGACATTAAATCAGCTCGCCCCGCTACACAATCCGGCAAATGTACTTGGTATCGAACTCACCTTCGGTCTCATACCCCACATTCCGAATATCGCTATATTCGATACAGCCTTTCACCATGATATGCCCAAGCATGCTTTTCTCTATGCCCTGCCTATGGCCTTGTACAGAAAGTTCCATATCCGCCGATACGGTTTCCACGGCACTTCACACCACTATGTTGCGCTAGAGGCTGCCACTGTACTTGACAGACCGCTCGAAACGCTGAACATTATTTCGCTGCATCTGGGTAACGGGGCAAGTGCCTGTGCTATCAAAAATGGAAAAAGTATCGATACCTCAATGGGATTTACACCCCTGGAGGGACTGATGATGGGAACGCGCAGCGGTGATATTGATCCGGCAATCGTCATCTATCTCATGGAAAAACTCCACCTGAGTACGCATGAGACAGACATACTTTTAAACAAGCAAAGCGGTCTCAAAGGCATCTGTAATGAAAACGACCTGAGGACTATCGTACAAAGGGCAGCCAATAGCGACGACGAGGCAGAACTCGCCCTAGAGATGTTTACGTACCGTATTAAAAAATATATCGGTTCCTATATCGCCGTTCTTGGACGGGTCGATGCTATCGTCTTTACCGGTGGCATCGGCGAACATGCTGCAGTGGTCCGAACCCGGATATTGGCCGGACTCGACGATGCATTCAATATATTCATTGATGAAGCACGCAATAGCATCGAAACGGACAGCGCACACGCGATCCATAGTGAAGATAGCAGAATAAAGCTCTATGTCATACCCACAGATGAAGAGTTTGCCATAGCACAAGCTTGTAAAAATGTTATTTCAACCACAAATAAACAAAATTTAATATCTACATAAGATTTAGATGTTAAAATCCACCTAACATTATAAACCCTTATAATGCGGTTCTCATACACTTTAACGTTTATGACACTGTGTGCAGTTGGTCTTATACCATTCTCGGCAGTTGTGTAAACACGTTTGGGATTTTGAGATCTTAACATGATTAAGTCGAAAGACTTTTTCATCACAACACACGCCATCACTTCTTCGATAGATCATTTCAAACTATGATATGCCCACATTTAACGCCATCTTTGTTATGATTGCACAAAGGACAATTCATGATCTATCAATTGACAGAAGAGTACATCGAACTTTATAAACTTATCAAACTGCTAGACCTTGTTGACAGCGGAGCTGAAGCCAAAATGATCGTTGCAGGCGCCCATGTCGTTCGCAACGGAGAGATCGAAATGCGTAAACGTGCCAAAATACGCCCTGGTGATAAACTGGTTATCGGTGATGTTACCATTGAGATAGAATAATAATCCATCAGAGACCAACATCACTTCTAAAAAAGCGCTGCACTCACTTTCAATTAGTTTTCATTCAATTTATGCATAAAATCATTGAAAGTGTCCGGAGTGACGCCATTCTCATCCAGAAAAGCCATTAATGCTTTTTCGGAGGCTTCAACCCCCTCACTTTTCTCGATCTCTAATAATTTTGCATATAAGGTACTAATCGCTTCTTTTGCTTGTGGTAATACATTTATACGTGTTGACACATAGTTCCTAAAAGAGCCGTCAGGGTTTGTGGCAGCCCGAACCTGGGCAAGTACCCAATAGTACTCCCCACCTTTACATAGGTTTTTAACAAAGGCATGCACTTCTTTCCCCTGTTTGAGAGTGTCCCACAGGTATTTAAAAATTACTTTTGGCATATCCGGATGACGAAGTATCGAGTGAGGCTGCTCTAACAACTCACCTTTTGTATAACCCGATATCTTCATAAAGATAGGATTGGTGTAGGTTATGTTTCCCTCTTCATCAGACTTAGAGACGATCATGTCTATAGGGGTGACTTCATGTTCAATATCTGTTGGCGTTGGTCTTGACATATTTTCATTCCTTGTATCAGTATGAAATTATACTACCATAATATAGATATTGATTGCAAGCTTTTATATAATAAATTTTTATATAAAAAGGTAAAGGAAAGGGTGTATTAACTTTATTTTTTCTTATATATACTGCGCATCAAACAACGCTTCTGCAACACCAAAATACTTTAGAGGAGAAAAGAACTTCCGACGCCGATCAAACCTCCAAACACACCGCCCCAGACCACTAACCAGCCCAAATGCTCATGGATTAGGTTTTGCACCATCTCTTTTACCAACTGCGGCGTCAATTCGTCAAGACGGACCGTGATGACCTCTTCGATCTTTTCAAGCATATCATTGCTCAAGTTCGAATTGCTCAGATAACTTTGCAACTGTTCATCAAAACTTTCACTGGCCACAATACGGCTGACTGCACTTTTAAGTTTACGCGTGAAAGGGTCACGTAATGCATCCAATGCTTTCTCCCCGCCGAACATACCGAGCATACCGCCGAACGAGGATTCCATGACCGTTTTACTCAGTGCGTCAAAAGCAGGAGAGAAGTCTGTCTCTTCGATCATCGGTGAGAGGTCCAGTTTTTTCTCTTCCTTCGCAAAAAAGTTGTCCAACTGCTCTTTCGTAAAAAACTGGGTCATCATAAGCGTCTTGATCGCCGCCTTGAAACTCTCGAAACGGTTAACAATAACGCCTGAACCGACCAGGAAAGGTACCTTTTCAAAGAGCATGTGAATGGCAAGCAGATTCGTAATAGCACCTGAAAAGGCAAATATACCGGCATAAAGTACGGCATCGGAGACCATCGGTTCGGGAATTAAAACTGCAAGGGGAATAAGTGCGATTGCTGTCAGGTTCGTGACAAGACTCTTGTTTATTGTCATAGTCTTCCTTAATCATAATGATTTGTTGAGTTAATAAGGATGGCATTATACAAGAAAGGCTACATTATGAAAAAATAAAGATTGATAAACATGATACAGACAATTGGACAAATATTCGCGACCGGACAGAAAGAGCAGATCATCTCTGTTTTGGAAACAGCCCTAAAAACAAGTAATGAATCACCTATTTGGGTCGAGAAAGCCATACCGCTTTCTAACGCCATACTTTCCGTATTGATTCCGCTCAGAGAACAGAACCTTCTCTTTACACCGGAGGGAAATCCGCAAAAGGGCTTAAATAAAGAACTTTTCCTTCGCTATTGTGACCTTGCCAACCTGAAATGGCTCGCATTTACTCTCCAAAAGAGCAATGACAAAGCGACCTTGGAACGCACCAAGTACACACCGGATCAAGCCGCCAAATACAGTCCGATGAACCTGGATGAGCTCGGAAAATACCTGAGTCGTTACACCGTCAACCTTGAAGATGAATGGCAAGACTTCCCTATCGCCAACTACAACCTCCACATCGGCGTCACCGACCTCATCAAAAAAATGATTTAATACAAAGATAGCGAAGCGCATCTGTAAATCCTGTTGCCATACTAAGAGGTATAACCGATTCAGATTTCAAGGCAAGATCACTACCCTTGTTTTGGTCTAAGTTGTGCCGGAGTAATCCCGAAGGCGCAGAAGAGCCTACAGCGAACGACTAAATCATGAATCATGCCAGTGTTTGTCAAAACATAAAAAGTTGACGGGAAAAAGTTCATCAGAACACGCTTTCTGATTGTCAACGTTTCAGATTTGGTGTAAGTTGTACCGGACGTGAATCCGTAGACGCACCAGTGTGCGTTGAGAGATGAACTCCGGTGCAAATTGCGCCGAAGCTGGAGCGTTTACCAGGAGACTGATTTTCCGGAGCCGCGCTTCCCGATGATAGTCTCCCCTTCCCACCATGCAAGCCCCGTCTTTATCTCAGTCAGACTCAACATAAAATAGTACTCGACCTGTTGCTTACCATCATCCATTCGGACATTACGCTGTAAAATCTTGCCCGAAAGGCTCATATCCGGTGCGATCATCTGCCCTTTTTCCTGAACCGTTCGCTGATTGAACTCGTCGTCACTGCGCAGTTCGCGTGCCTGTTTGCTCATCGTATCTTCTGCGCCATTGGCGCTTACGGCCGTCGTGACAACGACTTTACCGCTTTTTAGCAGTTCCACACGGATCTTCTTGACAAGCTGATCGGTGTCAATATGTTGCATGGTGTCGTTCGTCACGCGTGAGATTGCCAAAACATAACGGTCTCCGCTTTTCTTGTCCAACGCACCCGACATCAACATAGACTGCACCGCTTCTGCCGCAGCCTGATTAAAGTCACGATAATCAAGACCCATTACCTGCTCACCCTTGTCATCGTGTATATCGATGCGTTCTGTCTTCTCTGCACAACCGTTCATAAGGCCTGCGACCAGTAATGCACTCAGTGTCATTTTTGTTAACTGTTTCATGATCTTCCTTTATTTATTGATGAAGAGACGGTAGTCCGCCGCATTTTTATTCGGCGCGACGATATGAATGGTAAAATTGGCATTTTTATAGACCGGTAGTTCAGTCCAGTTTTTAGCAATCGAATCGATCTCAAAACCCTCTTTGTCAAACCAGACAACTCGGTAACGAAGCAGCATGTACTCATCTGTCTCGTTCTCACCCATGACCTGCAGCTCTTTGAGACCGCTTTCACTGTTGACGCGTTCACTGATCTTCTCGATAGAGATATCATCTGCAATCGAGTCATCAACCACCTTTACATAGGATGTTTTGTCTGCACATCCACTCAAAAGCAGTGTCATTATTGCCAGCAAGATCCCTATTCTAGATACCGCATTCATATTTCGCTCCCCAAAGGAATTATTGACACAGAAGGCTTTGCCCCTGCTGTAGCTATTTTAACATAAACTAATGCCGACTCAATTAACGGCAGATCGATCTCCGGCAGGCTTAGCCCTGTCGAGGTCTTGATCGTCAACTTGCCGCTTTCGGGGCGCTGTAACCGTATAAGATCGAACCGTTTTGGCAAGGTGGTCCAGGTACGGGTATCGGCCTGTGTAGAAGCAATCGTATAGACTGTTGTCGCCAGTGACGCCATCGCCCAGGCGAGACCTGCATTGCCGTCGCTGTTTTGCATTTGGCGCTGGGTTTGGTACTGTATAATTGCCTTGGTCGTTGCCGAAAAGAGCGCACGTCGGACAATCGCCGGATACTCGCTTTTAAACTCGGTCATCACGACCCTGTCCATGTCGGCAAGAAGCTGCGATCTGCTGACCCGGTCTCCGACGGCAACACTGTAATCGTCAAATGCCTTTGAACGCAGATGCATCCGCGGCAGTGCCAAAGAGACATAATTCAAATTGTTTGAAAAGATCCAGACCGGGACATCCATACGCCACTCCGTCTTGACAGGGGCCTGACCGTCCTCGATGATCACCCAGACAAGAGGTTCTTTTTTTTGCACAGAACCGTCTAAATGCGCATCAACATACGCCAAGTCCTCAGCGATGTAGCTGTTACCACGGTTCATCCCGTAAGCCTCTTTTAACAAGGTAAACGCTTTTTGATTATCCCCTTCGCTCAGGGCAAAAACACCCGCCAGATAGCTTACCATCGGATTGACGAAATCAGGATAGGCTTCAAAACTGTACAGTGAAGAGTATTTTTCCGCCAAGACCTTTTCAGCCTGCGGCATCGAGGCATCCGTGTTGACACGATTGTTCTCTTTTCGCTGTTCCTGCTCGATCGCAGCCCGGCTTTTTTCAATAAGTTTTGCATAATAGGCCTTTGCCCGCCGCTGCCTGTCTATGGCCCGGTTAAACTCCACTCTCGCACTCTCTCTGTCGCCCAATGCCAAATAATCGATGGCTTTATAGGTGTTCGCCATCACCCCGTCATACTGTGTCCCGATGTAGGGTCGTGTGGTGTCGTTGACCAGAATACTCGATGCCCCCTGGCCGATGTCGGCGTTGAGTAACTGCTCCTGATAGTATTTGATCAGCCATTCGCTTTCGTCAAAGGCTTTGATACTGGCGTTGTTGTCATAGTCAAAACGGTACGCCAGTCCCGCATTGAGTGTCCACAATAGATTGTTGCGCTGGGTCCGGTCAGCGCTGTCTATCTCGTTTTCCGACACTTTTGCCGCTTCTGCAAAACGCCCTTGTGCCACTAAAGCGTCATTTTTGACCATCACCTCCTTTGGCGCACAACCGCTGAACAGAGCCACTGCCACCGTCATTAAAAACAAGATATGAATTCGTTTTATGAGCACATTCACCCTTTCAAGTCGATCTCATGTTGCAGCTTTTTTGGTAATGATGCAAAAACAAGCATGTAGGAATCATCAATCCACTCTTCGACCTGGCTGTCATCGGCCTCTTTATTGCAGGTCACAGTGTTCCAATGCTTTTTATTCATATGGTACCCCGGGGTGACGCAGTCATAGATCGAACGCAGTTCCGCCGCGTAGAGTGGGTCGCATTTCAGGTTCAGACGTACCGCATCGCCGGTGTCACTGCTTAAAGCAAACATCTTGTTGCCGACTTTATAGACTGCCGTCACCTTGTCAAAAGGGTAGCTTTTCACAACACCTTTTTTTGCAAGGCAGTAACGCTCAATACTTTGATTTGTCATACAAGTTCATCCCTGTAGCCATCTCTTACTTTCTATCGTTTATAATGCCATAAATAATACAAAAGAAGAGAACAGATGCAAACACACGAAGCGTTAAAGACAAAGCGTTATTTTGAAAAAGAGGAGATAGAAAACCACCTCAACGGTGTTGAATACATCATCATGGCTGCACCTACGACACTCGATGATGCCAAAGCACCGATTCATATTACTATTTTTCTAAACACTACGGACATCTTGCCAAGAGAAGTTCAAGAAGCGATCATCGACAAATTTGCTGACCAGTACAAGCTTTTCAACATCAGTGATGTTTTCAGCCAGATCGACGCCGTTGCCTTTGCCTTGACAAACCAGGAGACGCCGATGCCGATGCACCTCTTTAGAGAAGAGGACAAAAAAGAGCTGCCGCACAGCTTTATGCACATTATCGATTTTCAGGCAGATTCACCTGATTTTCAAGAAGCGAAAGCCGGTTCAACCGGCTGGAGTTACAGTTACAACTAAGCAATAATGCAACAGAAGCTATTCTAGCTTCTGCACATTGCTTCGATCTCATCGACCGTTTTTGCGATCGCAGCAGAGAGGTTTTCACACCCGGTTTCTGTCACCAGGATATCATCTTCGATTCGTATGCCGATTCCGCGGTATTTTTCTGGAATACGTTCATCGTCTTGGGGCAGATAGACCCCCGGTTCAACCGTTAATATCATCCCCGCTGCAAAAAGTATCTCCTCGCCCATGTCGTCACTGTACGGACAAGGGTCGTGTACATCAATACCCAGCCAATGACCAATTCCGTGCGGGTAGTACTCTTTATGACGTTTCGTCTCCATCAGGCTCTCAACCTCACCTTCGAGGATTCCAAGCCGTACCATTCCTTCGGTCAAAAGCTTCTCAGAAAGTGTCTGAAGCGCTTTTTTGGAGCCTTTCGGTTCAATAGCGGCGATGATCTGCAGCTGTACGTCCAGTACCATCTCATATACTTCTCTCTGCGCCGGTGTAAACGTACCGTCAACCGGGTAGGTCCGGGTGATGTCACTTGCATAAAACCCATATTCACAGCCTGCATCGACCAATACCAGCTCGCCTGCTTTCAGTGCTTGATCGTTTTTTATGTAATGCAGCGTATTGGCGTTGTCACCCCCGGCAATTATGGTGGTGTATGCGTCACTGTAAGCGCCCTCTTTTTTAAAAAAATATTCATACTCGGCCTGGAGCTGGAACTCCATCATACCCGGCGTACATGTCTTCATGGCATGGTGATGGGCCTGTGCGGTGATAGAAAGCGCCTCTCGGATGAGCCCGATCTCTTCCACGCTTTTATGCAGTCGCATCTGCTGTGTCAATTTTGTAATGTCACTGAATGTTCTCGGTGAACGGGTTACCCCGCGTGTATGCAGCATCTTCCTGGCAGCCGTTTTGAGTTTTGTATAGTTTGCATCATCGCTGAAAAGGTCAAAATAGAGTAGTGACTGCTCTTTCAGCAGCTCTTTCAGCAGCTCTTCATAGTCATCAACACTGTGCACTTCATCGACGTTAAAATGCTTTTTAGCCGCCTCTACACCAAGGCGTTTACCTGTCCACAGTTCCATCTCCGGTACTTTTTCCTGTACAAAAAGAACTGTTTTGGACTGATCGCCCTTTCTGGAGAGAATAACGATACAGTTATCTTCGTCAAAACCTGTCAAGTAGTAAAAATCACTGTTGGGTCGAAACGGATACTCCGTATCGTTGCTCCGTGTCTGCATGGTTGCTGTCGAAAGTACCGCAACACCATCGTCCATCATCTCTAAAAGTCTGTCTCGCCGCACTTTATATACTGTTTCATTCATAGCGCTATTGTAACAGAAATTTTTAACGCTCGATCGTGACGGCGTCTAATTCATAGTGTACAAAATTCACTTTTGTGACAAAGTCACGGACAAAGATTATTTAAAAACGCTATACTTAATGCATCTTAAACAAAAAGAGGTCTTGAAAAGGTCTCTGACAAAAAGGATTCATATGTGTAATACAGGGTTTTTCGATCGGTTTCTAAGAGTATTTGTCGGCTCACTATTGGTGTTTGTTGCCGTATTCACAGGCTGGGTATGGGGATATATCGGTCTTATTCCATTGATTACGGGTGTAGTTGGTTTCTGCCCGATCTATACGATCTTACGTGTCAACACCGGGTGTAAAGCCTAATCCGTCGTTATAGAGCGAACGCCGCTCTATTTTTTGCAGCTTTTTGCCAGCCAGCAGTTCGTCTCATGCAGGAGCTGTGAAACGAGTTTATTATAGCCTTTCATGGCCCCCTCGACATTTCCCTCTTTCTCTTGTTGTTCCATGTCAAAAAGCTTCGTTGCAATGATCTCACGGTTATAGGCATCAACAACTCTCAATTTAACCGTAAGTCGCAGCGTCGTCGAACCATCATCATGAATATTCTGGGAAAAATCATAAATATTGACCTCCAGTATCAGCTCATTTTTTGCCAGTGACCGTAAAGGAATCACATCTTTAAAAATTCCAGTCTTGGCGATAGAGTGCATCATCAGATCACCCAACTGCTGACTGACACCTTCATCCCAGCGTGCTTTTGTATAGCTATAGTTCTGACCATTGTCCGCGGTATAATAGATATTTGTTCCGTTCAAAAGTGGCGAGCTTTCTATGACACCCATACGAATGACCTGATCACTAAAACGGCTCTCCGCAGTCACCTGTTCACTCTCTTGTGGATGTAAACTGTATTTTGAAGAGGCAGGTACTGTTGTCTGAAGCGAGCAGCCTCCTGCCAAAAGAAGACAAAGTCCCAGAACGATCTCTCTATAAAACATCTTTTTCACTTTTTTTCTCCCGGACCGATATTGGGCTCTTCACTCTGTAAAAGAATATTTGAAGGGCTGTCACCATAACGTGCCAGCAGCAGATTGATCTCATTCAAAGTGGTCTGCATCTCTCGCATTGTGATCTGGAACTGTTTCATCGGTTCTGCCGTGCTCTCTTTCATCGAGTAGTCCCCATTTCTGTTACGTTCTTCAAAAACAGCCATCGCTGAGGCAATAGTCAGGTAACTTTTTGAGATCGATGTCAATGCATTAGAGACGCGCGATTCAAAATCGATACTTTTATCGATAAAACTGTCCACTTTTGGCACTGTTCTGTCCATCTTTTCGACAGTCGATCGAGCCGATGCAAGCAGTTTATGAAAATTGTTGACTGTCCTTTCATTCAAAGCGTTGTCTAGTTTTTCCATCGTCGTTGCCAAATGGGTCAAGATCATGGTTATCTGTTCCTGGTTTTCCTCGCGTAACAGTACACTCGTCGAGTGCAGTGTCTTTGAAAGATTCAACGACACGGAACCAAAAGACTCTTCTACCTTGACTAAAAAGGAGGGGACAGACTTGATCACCTTCTCCTCTTTGCCATTTTCGCACAGCAGCGGTGTCTCTTTTGACCCTTCGCTCAAGTCAATGTAATTCAGACCTGTGATTCCCTGCGCTTTTAACTTGGCGACCGTATCGGTTTTAATAGGCGCTTCTCTGTCGACGAGGATCCTGACCTCGATCTCTTCTATATTGGCCGGGTTGATCCGCATTTTGGTCACCTTACCGATCGTCACCCCCCTGTATTTGACCGGGGAATCGATATTCAGTCCCGATACAGACTCGGTGAAATAGATCTTGAACAAGGTCAACTCTTTGTCATCTGTCGGCTTGATCAGCCAGATCACAAAGACAAAGATCAACACGATCGACATAATGACAAAAAGGCCGACCATCGTGTAATTTGTTTTTGCGTTCATCCTAATCCTTTAATTATTGAAAAAGCGTTCTATAAACGGACTTTTGATCTTTTTGATCTCTTCAAGGCTTCCCTCAGCCACAATCTTTTTATTATCGATAACTGCCATTCTATCGAGCGTATGGTTGATCGAGGTTAGGTCATGCGAGACCATCACTACCGTCAGATTCAGAAGATCACGTAATTTTACTATAAGTGTATCGAATTCCCTAGCTGAAATAGGATCGAGACCTGATGTCGGTTCATCCAAAAAGAGGATTTTAGGATCCATTACCAGGGCCCGGGCCAAGGCTGCTTTTTTCTTCATACCCCCGCTGAGTTCTGAAGGGTAGAGTGTGCCGTCAAACTGTTTCAGACCCACAATATCGATCTTAAACGCGACGATGTCATTGATCGCCTCTTGTGATAGGTTGGTGTATTCCTGCAAGGAGAGCGCGATGTTCTCTGCAACGGTCAATGAGGTAAAAAGAGCATTAGACTGAAAAAGGACACCCCACTGCATGCGCAGTCTCTGCGCTGCACCCATACGGATCGATTCAATCTTCTCATCGAGCAAGGTGATCGAACCGCTCTCAAAATGCTCCAACATAATGATCTCACGCATCAATGTTGATTTCCCACAGCCGCTTGGTCCCAAAAAGCCGTAGATCTCACCTTCATTGACATGCAGGTTGATATTTTCATGCACAACATTTTCACCGAAACGTGTGACCACATCCCTGACTTCGAGGATCTTTTTTTGGTGCATCATATCAGTATCCCAGGTTCGTAAAGATAATCGAGAAGAAAGCATCGCAGATGATCACAGCAAATATCGACTCAACAACGGCTTTGGTGGTATTAAATCCGATGCTTTGGGTGTCATTTTTCACCTGCATACCGCGATAAATACCTATCGTTGCGATCAGTAGCGCAAAAAACGGTCCTTTGATAAGACCGATCCAGAAGTGTTTGACATTAACGACTTCGACAAACCGTTCCATGAAAAGTGTTGTTGTCAATCCCAAGTCTACTTTTGCGATCAGCATACCGCCGATAAGCCCTGTAATGTCGGCAAAAAAGATCAGTACCGGCATCATGAGCATTAACGCCAGCATGCGGGGAAGGACTAAAAATGCGTAAGGATCAAACCCCATTGTACGCATAGCATCAAGTTCTTCCGTGATCTTCATAACCCCGATCTGCGCAGCGTACGAGGAACCGCTTCGACCGGCTACGATGATCGCAGCCAACATCGGCGCCAATTCACGCAAGATCGAGATACCGAGCATGTCGACAATAAAGATGTTGGCACCATAGAGTTTTAATTGTGCAGCGGACTGATAAGCAACAACGATCCCGATCAGAAACATTGTCAGCATAATGATTGGCAACGCCTTGATGCCGCTCTCATAGATCTCAAAGGTCATCTCTTTCCATCGCAGATGTCTTAGATGATAAAATGAATGGAAAAAGACCTGACTTGCCTGACCGAAAAATGCAAAAAAATCTCCCAGACTTTTAAAACTTTCCACGCTCTCTTCACCTATATTGTGCAGAATATTTTTCTTGGCAGGTGTAAATTGGCTTCCAAAGTGAGCATGTTCCTGTGCCATTGTCAGCATCTTTTTCACATCACTTTGCATCGCACTCAATAGGACTTCTTTGTCGCTGTTTTGTGCATTTTGAATCGCTCTTGCGATCAATAAGGCTAAGGCAGAGTCCATACTTTTGAGTTCCGAAAGGTCCCACACTATGGTTTTTGAATCAAGATTATCCATAGAGGCGTTCAGCTTTTTTTCAATTACTGCAAGACGCTGCATCGTGGGTGTACCCTGAATCTTAAAAGTTGCCAAAGACCCCTGATACGTCACGAGCAATCCGGCTTTTAGCTTGCGAGACATTATTTTACACCTGCTCTCTTGTAAAGTTTTCGCGTATAAGACCATCGTTTGTAAAACGCATGTAGCCCGATCCACAGGCAAAAGCAGGAAGATTGACATATTCACACCCTCTCACTAGGAACGAGGTCTCTTGATGATGATGCCCTTCTATAAAAAGAGCCTGTTCTTCTACAGGCTGTTTGGCAAGATGTCGGCTGATGTACTGCTCAAAGGTGTGCATCTTTTGACAATCATCTTTACGCGCCAATTTTGTGTCAAGTGCCTTGAGAATAAATTGATTGCCGATTCTGTTAAGAAGACTCAAAAACCGCAGTACAAAAGCGTTTCGAATAATAGCTGTATAAAGACGATAACCGAACGGACCGTCAAAGTCTCCATGGGCCAAGGCAACAGCCTTCTCTTTATAGCGGCATTGAACAGGTTGCTGTCCGATAGCAAAAATTTGAACGCCGGGGAAGATCGAAGCGAGATTGAAATCATGATTGCCTTCAAGGTAGAGGATCTCAATATTATCACTTAGCGTGTTAATGAGGTCAACAACCTCCCGGTTACGATCAATGGTCATATTAATGCCGCCAAAAAGCAGGTCAAAGATGTCCCCCATCAAAATAAGCTGCGGCGTCTGGATCTTTTGAGAACGGATCGCTTTTAAAAAAGCGAGCAGCTCCTTGTGTTTAAAGGAGTAGTGGGCGTCACTAAGCAAGATCGCCCCTTCAAGAAGGTTGACTGGTTTAGGGGACATAGGCGATGTCAGGTACACCGGAATCTTGCTCAAGTCCCATCATCAGGTTGGCATTGACGATCGCTTGGGAGCTTGCTCCGCGCATAAGGTTGTCGATAGCGGCATTAATAAAAAGGGTTGAGCCATTGCGTTTGACAAAGATATCACAAAAATTTGTTCCAGCAACACTTTTCATGTCTACAGGTGTTTCACGAACACGGACATACGGCTCATCTTTGTAATACTCTTTCAAGACCTTCACTGCATCAAAATCACCCTTGACCTGCATATAGACCGATGAGAGCATACCCCGTGTCATCGGCAGAAGATGCGGTACAAAACTGACGCTCTCTTCATCAATGTTGAGCTTTTCAGCGATTTCAGGACCGTGACGGTGCTGCATCGGATTATAGGCGAACGCGTTGTCATTAATAGTGACATAATGCGTTGTCTCGGAGAGCTTTTTACCTGCACCGCTGACACCGCTTTTTGCATCGACGATCAAAGGAGACCCTTTAATCTGATACTCCATAAATGGCAAGGCCGCCAAGATCGTCGCGGTCGGATAACAACCCGGATTTGCCACCAGTTTGGCATGTTTGATCGTCTTGCGGTTTAGCTCAGGCAAGCCGTAGATGGCATGCTTAAGGTTTTCGGTATCAATATGTTTGACATAATACTCTTCATAACGTTTCAATTCCAATCGGTAATCAGCTGAGAGATCGACCACTTTAACGTCCATTGAGATCAACGCTTTTACAAAGCCCATCGCCGTTTTGTGCGGCAGCGCCAAAAAGGCAAGCTCACACTCTTCGGCGACCTCAGCAGCAGCTGCTTTTTTAACATCACATTCATAAATACCAAGCAATGAAGGATGCAGGTCGGTCAGTTTCACACCGCCTTCTGAAGTAGCCACATAGGCAAGCTTGAAGCGCGGGTGTTTAATGATCATCTTGATCAGTTCAAGACCGGTGTAACCGCTTGCCCCGATAACCGCTACCTTAATCATGGCATTCAAATACGATCTCTTGGTATTTGACCTCACTTACTTCGAACTCTTTAACACCGCTTGGAAGACGGACCTTGATCTCATCGCCCTCCTCTTTACCGAGGATCTGTTTTGCCAATGGGGAATTAAACGAGATCAGACCGATCTCCGGATTACTCTCACAACCGCCGACGATGGTGTAGGTCACCTCTTCACCGGAGTTGATATCTTCAAGCACAACTGTCGAGCCAAAACTCACACGGGCATGTTCCAAGGCGCTCGGGTCAACGATCTGGGCATGCCCCAGCATTTCAGCGATCTCGCGCAGACGACGGTCAATGTTGGCCTGCTGCTCTTTGGCCGCATGGTATTCGGCATTCTCTTTCAGGTCACCCAGGTCCGCTGCCTCTTCGATCGCCTTGGTCACAATCGGACGAATATCCAGTTTAAGGTGATTCGACTCTGCCTGAAGACGCTCATACCCGAATTTTGTCATCGGTTCTATATTTTGTTCCAAAAAAATTCTCCATATTCTCAGCTCTATGTTACTCTAGAGAGACAATTCATAATTATAAGCATTATACCTGTTGGAGTTAAAAAATGGAATAAACCCTGTTGCCTACGAACATATTAAAGATTTCACGCCACTTCATTTACCATAGTTATGTTCGGATACATTCGTACAAAAGCCCTGGTTCCATTCAAACACATTACAGAGAAAACGCGATCCTTGAAGACCTCAAACGACGCTTTTCATCTTCTTCCTAATCTACACAAACAGTGTTTGTTTTCTCATTTTAAAGTACTCTATTATTCCATGCGCTATACTAATAAACACTCTCTTTTATAAAAGGAAGACAAATGGCAGTTTTACATAATATCATTGCAGCAGTAGACACCTCCATCATGGCAGAAGAGGTCCTTAAACGAGCGATCGCATTAGCGAAAGATGAAGAGGCACAGATCACTATTTTGCACTGTATTGATATTCCGATGGTCGACAAGCTCTTCGGTGACGTCAATGAAGAAGATCTCATTAAACAAAAGCTTATCGAAAAGATGGATGCGCTAAACAGTGGTGACTCTGTCGAGTATTTTGTGACCATTGTAAGAGGAAAGCCTTCTGATGCGATCGTCTATGAGTCCGAAAAACTCCAAAGCGATCTTATTATCTTGGGTGCCCATGGTAAAAAGAGTATCAAGGATACTTTTTTCGGCTCTACCGCCCATCACGTAGCCCAAAAAAGTCATCTTCCCGTACTGATTGTCAAACAACCTGTCACAAATGGTTATCACAATATCCTGGCACTGACCGACCTCTCCGAAGCCTCTAAAAAAAGTATATTATTCGCAAAGTCTCTCTTTCAGGGTACCAAAATCAACATCTCCTATGCCTACACACAGATTACAGACCTGAGTGTGGATTTCTACAACCTCGAAGCTGAACGCGAAGCCTATAGAGAACGTGTCAGAGCGCAGGTCGAAGAAGATGTCGAAACCTTTCAGCAAAGTCTGGGAATGGACAACACCGAAGTCATTGAGGGGTACTCGTCCATCGGTGATCTCTTGCTGGAAACAGCCATCGAACAAGAGAGTGACCTGGTTATTCTGGGTACCCACGGCGTCAAAGTGTCCGACACCGTTCTCTACGGTTCGACGGCTTCCTACTTGATGAAAGCAGTACCTTCCGATGTATTGATCTACGTGCCTTTGGAAAGATAGCCACTGCACACAAGATCAGTCCATCCAAATACGACGAAAAAACATGCCTAAAGGCACCCGCACCCCAACAGCTGCTTCGCAAAAGAGGCATGTTGATGCTGCTCTTTTACCGCATTGCGGTACTTTCCTTTCCACTGCGAAGTTCATAAGAATTTATTCAATAGAAGCGGTATACAATGAAGTAGCTTTATACTAAAGGATCATAGATGACTATCGGAGAACTCTGTATTCGCAACACCTTTATTGTCCACAAAGATGACACCATCGTTGAGGCGGCCAAGCTGATGCGTGTCTTTAATGTCGGCGACCTTATCGTCGTAGATACAAGCAAAGAAGGCAATACACCGATCGGTATCGTGACCGACCGCGACATCGTTGTCAAAGTCGTGGCGGACACTTCCGATCCTCAAAACATTACCGTCGCTGATATCATGAGCAAAGAACTTGTATGCGGCAGCGAAGAGGAGAGTCTTTATGAAGGCATAGAGCGTATGCGGCAGCACGGTATCCGCAGACTGCCGGTCGTTGACAAGGAGGGTTACCTTAGCGGTATTCTTTCCGTCGATGATATACTGGAGTTTTTAGGCGAAGAGGTCAACGCGCTGATCGGTCTTGTCTACAAAGAGCAGCATGCATAAACCGTTGCTCAAGGATAGCGATACCCCCTAGAAAAAAAGCCAGGGCAGTAAAGAATTTTGAGACGTTTCAACAGCGTCTTGCTCTGAACAATACCGAGGTCATTGAAGGGTTCAACAGCATCTAAACCGTTCTCTTGACTTTCCTACTCTTCTGAGTTATCATGATTTATAACTATCATTTACCTCAATATACAGGTCCCTAAAATGAGACAGTTTCTGCTACTGATATTACTGTCATTTTTACCGCTTTTTGGAGCCTCGTCCGTCATTATAAAAGTGGAGATCAAAGGGGCTATAGGCCCTGCAAGTTCCGCTATTCTCAAAGATGCTCTATCGTCTGCGAAGCAGCAGCAGGCCGAAGCTTTGCTGATAGAGCTCGACACGCCGGGCGGTCTCTCCTCCTCAATGCGCGAGATGATCCAGGCCATCACCAACAGCCCTGTTCCCGTCATTACCTATGTCGCGCCCAGAGGCTCGCGTGCGGCCAGTGCCGGGACCTATCTGCTCTATGCCTCACATGTGGCAGCGATGTCTCCCGGGACAAACCTCGGTGCGGCGACACCCATCAGCCTGATACAGCCGCCAAAACAGTCAGATTCGAATGAAAGTACTACAACAGCCGAAAAGAAAGCGATCAACGATGCCGTTGCCTATATCACCAGTCTTGCACAGATGAATGATCGTAATGTCACCTGGGCGGTCAATGCAGTACAATCAGCCGAAAGTCTCTCTGCCGAAGATGCCCTGAAGCTGGGTGTCATCGACCTCATCGCAGACGACACGGCATCGCTTCTAAAAGAGGTGGATGGACGGAAGATCAACGTGTTGGGGGCAAGAACCAAATTGCAGAGCAAAGGGAGTGTTGTCATACCTTTTGAAGCCGACTGGAAGAGCCGTTTTCTCGCTACTATTACAGATCCAAACATCGCCTATATCTTACTGCTCATTGCCATGTACGGCATCTTCTTTGAACTGATGAACCCCGGTGCAATTGTCCCGGGTGTCATCGGTGTCATCGCCGGTATCATCGCACTCTATGCCTTGAACATGATCCCTTTTAACTATGCTGGACTACTGCTTATCCTGCTGGGTGTCAGCTTTATGATCGCGGAAGTCTTTGTCTCAGGGTTTGGTATTCTCGGTATCGGCGGTGTTGTCGCATTTGCTTTTGGCTCACTGCTGCTCTTTGATGCAGACACCCTTGGCAGCAGTGTCTCGCTTGCGCTGGTAATCGCCTTCAGCCTTGTCAGCCTCGCCTTTTTCATTGTGGTCATGCGGCTCTTTATACGATCGCGATCCGCCAAGGTAGTGACAGGTGCAGAGGAGATGATCGGCGCCGTTGCTGAAGTGCTCGATGCGGATGAGAACGGCTACCGTGTTCTCTGCCATGGGGAGACATGGCATGCAGAGAGTGACAGCGAATTGGATATCGGAGAGAAGGTTCAGGTTACCGAACGTAATGGCCTGATATTACAGATTAAATCGATAGAGGAGTAAACAATGTTTTTAGATTTACCTATGATCACAGCCTACGTCACCATATTATTGGTCCTTTTATTAGCCATGGCTATCCGCATTTTGCGCGAATACGAACGTGGTGTCATCTTTACACTCGGACGTTTCACCGGTGTCAAAGGACCGGGGCTTATCATACTGATCCCCTTCATTCAACAAATGGTGCGGGTTGACCTGCGTATTATCGTGCTTGATGTACCGACGCAGGATGTCATCTCTCATGACAACGTTTCGGTCCATGTCAACGCCGTTGTCTATTACCGTGTACTTGACCCGGAAAAAGCGATCATTCAGGTGGAGAACTTCAATGCCGCGACCAGCCAGCTTGCACAGACGACACTGCGCTCTGTTCTGGGCGGACATGAGCTCGACGAGATGCTTGCAGAACGCGAAAAACTCAACTACGATATTCAGGAGATCCTTGACAAACAGACCGATGCCTGGGGGATCAAAATATCCAACGTCGAGATCAAACATATCGACCTTGACGAGAGCATGGTGCGTGCCATCGCCAAACAGGCTGAAGCCGAGCGGGAACGCCGTGCAAAAGTAATCAATGCCAAAGGGGAGCTCGAAGCGAGTGAGAACCTGCTGGCAGCAGCAGAAAAACTCAGTCAAAACGATCTGGGTATCCAGCTGCGTTATCTTCAGACCATGAACGATATCGCCAATGACAAGACCAACACCATTGTCTTTCCATTTCCGACAGAGCTTAGCAGATTTTTTAAAAACAGCGCAAAAGAGTAGGTGACAATGGTCGAACCACAGCAGTTACGCCGTAACATCTCCATGCCCATGTTACTCTTTTATGGGCTGGGTAACATTTTGGGCGCGGGTATCTATGTCCTTATCGCCGAAGTGGCAAACATTGCGGGGTTGCATGCACCCTTCTCCTTTTTGATCGCGCTTATCATCGTCTCATTCACCGCTTTGAGTTATGCCGAACTCTCCTCACGCTACCCCGATGCCGCAGGTGTTGCGCTCTATGTCAAAAAAGGGCTTGGATCAACCCCTCTCTCGGTTGCTGTCGGCTTGACGATCGCACTGGCCGCCCTTATCTCAGCGGCAACGATTGCGCGCGGCTTTACCGGATACCTCGCAGAGTTGGCTGCTTTTCCCGAGTGGCTGACGCTGATAGGACTGATCACGATCTTGGGACTGATTGCAGTCTGGGGCATCGGCGAATCGGTTGCGATTGCCGTCTCCATGACCTTCATAGAGATCGGCGGACTGCTGCTCATTATATGGATCGGTGTACCGGTTCTGCCGACTTTGGCAGAGAGAGCCAATGAGCTTATACCGACTATGCAGTGGAATGTCTGGTACAGCATCGCCTTAGGCGGTTTTTTAGCGTTTTATGCCTTTTTAGGCTTTGAAGATATGGTCAATATTGCCGAAGAGGTCAGAGCGCCTTCAACGGCCTATCCAAAGGCCATTTTTCTTGCTTTGGTCATTGTAACGATCCTTTACCTGAGTGTGTCGCTTGTCAGTGTCCTGCTGCTCTCACCGCAACAGCTTGCCGTCACCGAAGCCCCTTTTGCGACGATCTATGAACATGCTACCGGAGAAAAGGCCACCATCATTACCGTTATCGGCCTCTTTGCCATCATCAATGGGGCCCTCATACAGATCATCATGGCCTCACGTATGGTCTATGGGCTCAGTAAAAGAGGATGGCTGCCAACATCATTCGCCTATGTCAGCACCAAGACAAGAACACCGGTCGTCGCGACGCTGCTTGTCTGCGCGGTCACCCTGGGATTTGCCATGTGGCTCCCCCTGATCACGCTGGCAAAATTGACAAGCTTTATGATCTTGGCTGTTTTTACCATTGTCAACATTGCCCTGATCCGGATCAAGATACACGACCCACACCCGGAGGGGGTCTATGTTGCCCCTATCTGGGTCCCGGTTATCGGCGTTGTTCTCAACAGCACTTTTTTACTTCTGCAGCTTTTTTCACTTTAGCCGACTGCTGTGTTAAAATAATAGAACACTCTACCGACCAAGAAAAGGAGCTGTTTTGCCAATGAAGCAGGATAAAGAGACAAAACTTCCGGCATTTATTGCCGACTGCCATTTGGGAAAACTTGCCAAATACCTTCGCTTAATGGGGTTTGACACCCTCTATTTTCCCCAGATCGAAGACAATGACCTTGTCCTACTTGCGCTCAAAGAGCATCGAATCATTTTAACCCGTGACCGGGAGTTATCTGAACGTCCCGATATCCCGGTACTCTTTTTAAAACACAAAGAGACCAGCCAACAACTATGCACGCTGATCCGCCATTTTCACCTCACAGAACACCCTGCTCCGTTCAGTCGCTGTATTGTCTGTAATACGCCGCTTCAGATCATTGACAAAGATGAGATCCTGGATAGAGTGCCGGAAAAGGTCAAAAAAAACTTCTCTACTTTTGAGTACTGCAGTCGCTGTGACCGTGTCTACTGGCAAGGTGACCACTACCGCCGAATGAAACAGTTTCTCGAGAACATCTGTAACGATGAAGAGCTCAAAACAGATCTCAGTGACAGAGACTAGCTCTCGCTCTTTGGCTGTTCCTGATCTGTGCTCTTTTTGGGGTGGTTGAACTCTCTGAGCGTTTGAGAAAGTTCCTGCAGTCGGGCTACGACTTTCGCATTGATAGAGTTCGGAGGGTATTGCCCTTTTTCATCTGCCACTCCGGCTTCCTCACCGGTGAGTACCTCAATCCCTTCGTCAATATTTTTCACCGCATAGATGGCAAATTTTCCAGCTGCTACGGCGGCTACGACCTCCTCTTTGAGCATCAGGTGCTTGACATTGGTATGCGGAATGACAACCCCGTAGAAGGCATCCGGATCACGGCGCATACAGATATCGAAAAAGCCCTCTATCTTTTCGTTCACACCGCCGATAGGCTGCACCTCTCCAAACTGGTTGACCGAGCCGGTGACGGCGATGTTCTGCTTGATCGGCACCCCTGAAAGTGAAGAGAGCAGAACGTAAAGCTCCGTTGATGAGGCACTGTCGCCTTCGATCTTGCCGTAAGACTGTTCAAAAACAAGCGAAGCAGACAGACTCAACGGAAGATCCGGGGCATATTTCGAACCCAGATAAGCACTTAAGATCATCACCCCCTTGGAGTGGATCGGCCCGCTTAACTCGACCTTGCGTTCGATATCGATAATCTCGCCTTTACCGATGCGTGTTCGGGCGGTAATACGTGACGGGACACCAAACTGATACCCGCCCAGGTCAATATAACTGAGCGCGTTGATCTGACCGACTGCACTGCCACTGAGAGCGATCATGATCGTACCCTCGTCGATCTGTTCATACAGCCGCATTTGAATACGGTTACGACGCTCGACCTGCGTGTTCAGTGCTTTTTCTATATCACTCTTTTCAATCGCTTCATGCTCACTCTTTTTCGACCAATAGTCTGCCTCTTTCAAAAGGTCGGCGAGTGTCCGCAGATGCGTCGAGAATTTCAGGGAATGCGAGACTTGGCGGGAACTCTGCTCAATGACCCTGGAAACGGCTTCAGGCGTAAGTGGTAAGAGCGTGTGTCGGCTCGCAATCGTGCCTATCATCCGGGCATAGAGCTGCAGGTTCTCGTCGCTGCGCGGCATCTCATCTTCAAAATCGGCACTGACTTTGAACAACTCTTTGAAATCCGGGTCATAATGGTATAGAAGGTAGTAGAGTATGCGCTCGCCGATCAGGACCACTTTGACATCGATCGGAATAGGTTCGGGTTCGAGTGATGTGGTACTGACCAGAGAGTACTGCTGTGCCAATGATTCAATGCGCAGCTCTTTTGCGCGCAATGCCCGTTTTAGTCCTTCATACGCGAAGGGCTGCATCAGCAGTTTTCTGGCATCAAGGATAAGATAGCCTCCGTTGGCTTTGTGCAGTGCCCCCGGCTTGATCATCGTAAAATCGGTCACCAATGTGCCGACCTGAGAAAGGTGTTCGATCCGTCCTATGAGGTTTTGGTGGATGGGGTTATCCTCGTAGATGACCGGTGCCTTCTTGTCTCCATTATGGGCAATAAACAGATTCACTTGGTACCGGGTAAAGGATGGCGTGTAAAATTCCTGCATAAACGGCGGCATATTGACATCATCTTGTTTAAGCAAAAAGTCCTTTACATGCCGGATCACATTGTCTTGCAGTCGTGTCAGATAATCGGTGATCTTCTCGGAATGCGCATACTTTCGGCGGACTTCGTCAATGACCGATTCAACGGCCTCTTTCGTGATCTTTCTGTCGAGTGCTTTAAACTCTTTTTGCTCCGCTTTACTCAGTTCACTGACTTTTCGAAGCTCTTTTTTAACGATCTGCTCAAATTCGCTCATCTTGCGGGAGATGGCTTCTTTTTGCTCCCCTTTAATCGCCTTGAACTCTTCGGCTGAAAGGATCTTGCCGTCAACCACAGGCACAAAGGTGACCATGCTGACCGACGAAGCATTCATCGCAACATCATGTTTTTTGGCTTCTTCCTGGAGATACTGAAAGATGTGTGCCTGTTCATCAAGATATTTTTTATTAATCCGCTCACGCTCGTCACGGTAATTGTTGCTTTCAAAGACAGCAGGCAAGATCGCTTTTAGCAGCTCCAACATCTCATCAATGTCCTCTTTGAAGCGCAGGGCCTGGCCAGAAGGAAAACTTATCGCAATAGGCTTTCGGGGATCTTTGAAATTGTTGACATAGCACCAGTCGTCCGCCGCCGTTTCCTGAGTGGCTCTCTTTTCCAAAAAGGTCATGACTGTCGAATGTTTACCGCTGCCGGAGGGACCCATCGCAAAAAGGTTATAACCCTCCTGCTTGATTCCTGTACCGAAATCAACCGCATCCAGCGCACGTTCTTGTCCCAGAGGCTGCTCGAGCAGTTCCAGCTCCTGAGTCGTTTTAAATGAAAAGATCGCTGAGTCACAAGTGTGATAGAGAGCCGAGATGTCAAGAGGGGTGTGCATGTCCTGCCTTTATACAATATCAAATGCTGTTAAAGTATAGCGTAAAGATAAAAGGATCGTTTATTATCCCTTTCTTTGTAACAAAAAGCAGGATTATAGATGTTATATAATAGACCAATAGTTGAGACCTGCAGAGCAAGGATATCGATATACCTTAGTTAATCCGGATAACTGAAATACTCCAGAGAAAAACAGAAGGCATTGCTCTGGCTTTAGTGTGTTTTTCGACCGGCTTTATAGTCGATATTCCAG
The DNA here is from genome assembly GCA_041553195.1 of Sulfurimonadaceae bacterium. Taxonomy (GTDB): domain Bacteria; phylum Campylobacterota; class Campylobacteria; order Campylobacterales; family Sulfurimonadaceae; genus Sulfonitrofixus. The sequence goes on along the minus strand of JBFEJN010000015.1, from coordinate 2,709 downwards.
GTATTGTTATGTTGAGAGAGATAGAGTTGTTTCATTTTTTCATCTTCCATAAACCGAACCATGACTCTCGCCGGGCCCATCGTTGTCTCCTGGAAGGAGTTTATTGATCTTTTTGGACGATCTTGAAGTTTTTTTCTCACTTCTTTTTTGACAATCGTTCTTGCCTCATGACTGTTTCCATACTGTTTTAAGATGGTGTGAAAGTCAGGGTCATTTAGCGCGATGGAGAGCGCATAGACCTGCATATCCATGTCAAAAGACTCCTGCACCATGATCTGTTCGAGGGCAGCAATATCCCCTTCATTCATCGCATCATAATAGGAAGTCACGGCAGCACTGGGAGAGTGGAGGTCTACCTCGCTTGCAAGCAGAGCGCCTGCAAGTAAAATAAGGGTACAAAAATGTCTAAACATTAACGGTTGTTATACGCTGCGATGGCATCACGGAATCCGTCAAGGTGACTCAATGAGCCGGCTTTGAGATTCTCATACGTGTTGACAACATCACTTGGCATACCGATTTCGGCATGTTCAAGGTCATCGATGTCCGTCAATTCAATATATTCGCCGACATTCAATGCCGCCAGTTCACTGACACTCCCCTGTGCAACCAATGTATCGTAGAGTTCCTGGAGTACAGGGACAACAAACTCACCCACATTTTGCTCATTGATCCCTGAAGTATCGGCACCGTACGTGTCACAAAGCCCTTCAGCCTTGTCGATGTGCTCTTGCTCTGACAATTGAATGTTCGCAAAAACAGTCTGGTTGGAATAGATATCACCCAGTGTAATGTAGGTGTCGCGTGCGACTTTCTCTTCTTGATAGATAAACACCAATGTGTCCAACTGCTCATCGCTCAATGTCACTGTCGTCGTCACTGCTTTTGCTGCCATCGCACCTGTTGTCATTACTGCTGCAGCCAATCCTGTCATCACCATTTTTTTCATCATATGTCTTGCCTTTTGTGTTAAATTCGGAGCAATTCTACAGACCAAAAATGAAAAAATCATGAAAATAATATTATTTTACATTATAATTATTGTTTGAGTATTTGAACTTTCTCAGACCTATATCTCAAGATCAAGATGCTTTTTTTTTACTGATATCTGTAAAAATTACGACACAAGTATGTCAACGATCTCGTTAACACCCTGTACAGTTGTTATCCCCTGAACACTTTTACCAGCCTGCCAAAACTCCTGTTCGCCTTTTTTGGCATAAAATCCATTTTTCAGATCAAGGCGAGATCTCAACGCATAGACGATTCGTATGAGGTACTTGAGTTTAGGGTGCCGGAGCATCCATTGTGCGAACCAGCCGGGATTAAGCCCAAGTTTCCGGATATAGCCTGTGTTAATAACAGAGACAGGAATACCCGTGATGTTTTGGGTCAGAACAATATCGCTTTCGCCGGCATTAATGATAGCCTGCTTATAATCGTCAGAGGCCGTACACTCTTTCGATGCGATAAACCGGGTTCCCATTTGAACGCCACTGTAACCCAACAATAGTGCTTCTTCATACCCTTTTTTATTACTGATCCCGCCGGCACAGACGATAGGCAGCCCATAGATACGGAGTGCTTCGATCAATGCATCCATATCGTATAGACCGGCATGACCGCCAGCCCTGTTGTTGACTGCAATAAAACCATCCACACCGGAAGTAAAAGCAATTTCAGCCCATTTGGCATCCGTTACGTCATGATAGACTTTGCCACCGTAGGCGTGCACCTTTTGTACTACCCAGTCGGGCTTGCCTAGAGAGGTAATAAAAAAACGGACACCTTCTTCCAATGCTATGTCAATCCACTCCTGCATTTTTTTTTGATACTTTGTGGAACTCTTTTCAATCAACGCATTCATGCCGACAGGCCTCTTTGTGAGTGACCTGATATAACGTAATCCTTCACGAAACGAATACCCCTCAACATAGGTCAGGGTCATAGGCTGGACAATACCGATGCCCCCTGCTTCCGAAATAGCCGCGACAAGTTCAGCGTTTGAACAGGGGTACATCGGACCACCGATAATAGGATATTTGGCACCGCTGTCTTCTAAAAACCGTGCTTGCATATGCCACCTCGTTTTTGACTATTATAGCCTTGACCGATTGTTGTATTAACGCGTCTGTAAAACTAACGCCAGCACTTAAGCGCTATGGAGCAGACATAAGATGCTACTTGTAGTCTGCAGACCCGATTGACCTTATTCTCTAAAAAAATATGCTACCCTTAGCCGAACTGACTATCGTCATAATATTCACATTCCAGTTTTACAATTTACAAAGGAGTCCTAATGAACCACCATAGTGTTGAGATAACGACAGGCGATACAATCAGACAGATGCCGTGCAAAAACATGCGTGATGCCAATATCCTTTTTGACCAGGTCAAAGACCACATAACAGTTTCACGTACCCAACTGATGGCGTATGGCAAGGTCGTCCGCGTCCATAAATCCGATAAGAGTGTTTTCACCCCCTTGCAGAACATGAAACTGACAAAAGACCGATAAGAACAGTCCCTATTTTTGTATCATAATCTAAACATAGGCTACAATACAACCGGATTGATTCTTTACCCGGGTCAAGCTTCGTAATTAAAAATAGATGAGTATATGTGTTGATTTTACAAAATATATTAGAGAGCGGCCACACCTTCAGTGACCAGGAACTGCCCCTTAAGTTTAAATTCCGGCTGATCAAT
>JBFEJN010000014.1:0-39763 GCA_041553195.1 Sulfurimonadaceae bacterium | reverse complement strand
TCAAACAATTATTCCGAGCTACAACACGTAGTCTCTAAGTCTCTTCTTCAAGCGACTCATCGTTTGTGGACGGGAATTATAGACAAATCAATACCCAATGTCAAGACCTTTTCCTGGCTTTTTGCAAATTTGTTGAAATTTACAGTTTTGATGCAGAATATCGTAATACTGTGTTGATTAATGTTAACAATGTGGGCGTATTTTTAAAAGATTTTTTTGCATATATATAGTTAGCCTGTTTTATTGACGAATTAAAGCCTATTATTTACTATTTATTGTAAAAAATGCTGTATAGTGCTGACATAACAAAAGCCTGTCTTTTCAGGTTCTATAAAAGGATAAATTTATGGGTCTATATGATCGTGATTATGCAAGAGAAGATTTAGCGGGTTACGGCCAGCGTTCTGAAACTAAGATTGTCTCTTTTGTAAAAGAGACATACAAACTCTTTGCTGCTTCGTTAATGGCCGGTGCAGTGGGTGCTTATGTCGGTATTCCGTTGGCAGCATTTATACAAGCCTGGTTTATTCCATTGATAATTCTTGAGTTTGCTTTACTTTTCGGTCTTTTTGCCGTGAAGCGCAAGCCGGGTATCAACCTTGTTGTGATGTTCAGCTTTGTCTTTATGACAGGTCTTATGTTGGCACCACTGCTTACCTACACACTCGCTCTCTCGGGAGGGGCAAGTATCGTCGGTAATGCTTTTGCGATGACCTCTGTGATCGTTGCCGGTATGAGTTATTTTGCTATTAAGACAAAAGCTGACCTCGCCAGTTACGGAAAACCATTGATGATCGCTCTTTTTGTGGTCATCGGTTTCTCTATTGTCAACCTTTTCCTTGGCAGCCCACTTCTCGCAGTCCTTATCTCCGCAGCTGTGGTCTTCCTGTTTAGCATTTTGGTTGTGTACGATACACAGAACATCATGAACGGTGCGTATGAGACGCCTATTGACGGTGCCATAGCGCTTTACCTTGACTTTCTAAACATCTTTACTGCCCTTCTTCACCTACTCGGTATCTTCGGCGGCGAAGACTAAGGGCATCAGGAGCTGCGGCTCTTGCCCCCTTGTACTCCTTCTCAACACTACTAACAAGACCAACTTTTTAAAAATGTTATAATGTCCTCTTCTAAACACCAAAATACTCTTTAGATACAGACAAGGAAAACAATTATGTCACGTTCAAATACTTCTAGCGTCGAGATGGATGACGGAATCAAAATCGCCTTCAAAGCACGTACCAAGAAAAACCATTTCGGTACAACCACCGATATCAATGATAAAAAAGAGGCTGGAGAGCGCAAAGCCCTCTCAGCAGAACAGAAAGCAAAAGCAAAGAAAAAAGCCAAAATGGCAAAACAGTCAAAGCGTAAAAACAAGTAAGATGTCAAAACACTTCGAACCTTCGCTCTATCGGGTCATTGATGCCAATCTTAACCGCTTGAAAGAGGGGGTTCGTGTTATCGAGGACATCGCACGCTATGTCAACAACGACAAAGCGCTTGCCTCTAAACTAAAAGAGGTCCGCCACCAAAGCCGTATCGACGACCTTCAAAACCTGCTCAGCTCCAGAGACAGTGTTAATGACGTTCTGCGCCCGACGGTCACAAGCGAGATGAACCGCGACTCTCTGGAGAGTATTATCATTGCCAACTATAAGCGGGCGCAAGAATCATCACGTGTACTCGAAGAAATGTATAAGATCGTCGATCCCGGGCTTTCCGAAAACTTTAAATCACTTCGTTATGCACTCTATCAACTCGAAAAAGAGAATCTGCTAGAAAAATAGCAGGCTCTTAATTTTGGATGAAAACCACTTCAAATTCCAGGTAGTCCAGTGGATATGAGTGCATCAACGCTTTCATCTCTTTATAACCCAACAGATTTCTATTGCCGCTCACGCCGCTTCGTTTAATGTAACGGAACATCTCCCGTACAGAGTCAAAAGCCAATTGGTACTGTACGATCTCTATTTTGGCGTTAAAATAACGTTTGGCCAATGCTTCCACTTCGTGACTGCTTCTCAGTAGCGGTTCAACGCCCGCAGTCTCTAACAATGTTTTAAAGGTACTTGCGCTGAAGATCGCCAACGAAACAGGCTTATGAAGCGATGCGATGTTTTTAAATACGGTCTCCAACTCTTCGGCCCATTGTAATGCAGACGCAGAGATAATACGCTCAAAGTCATGCGCTGCCAAGGCTTCAAAAAGAGAAGGTTTATTGAAGTCACCCAAGAGACATTCCAAGTGTTTGACGTTAGGGGATTCCTTCGGATGAAGTGCAAGCATGCCTGAGGCAAAATCAACACCGACAAACTGGTCCACATCCCAATCGATCGCACTGAAAAGAGCACCTTTACCACAACCAAGGTCCAAAATGCGTTTCGAATGCGTCGGCAAATCGCGTAACAGCTTACGAACCACTTGCTCCTGAATGATGTTGTAGTTCCCATATTTATCCGCATATCTGGAAAACTCTCTTTGTACTTTCATCGACGGTTAACGACCAGTGAAAAGATAAAAATACCAAGCAATGCCAACACTATTGTCGCACCGCTTGGCAAAGAGAAAAAGTAGGAGCAGCTCATCCCTACAATAACGGCTAAAAGTGAAAAGATCAATGCAATGACAATCGTTTTCGCAAAGCCCTGTCTGAACCGAAGCGCTGCAACCGTCGGTATGACCATCATCGCGCCGATCAACAGGGTACCGACGATTCGAATGGAGAGGGCAATAATGATCGCGACGATACTGACTAAAAGGAAATTAAGCAGATCGACCTTGATACCGCTTGTACGAGCCACCTCTTCGTCATAGGCAATGAAATAGAGCTCTTTATAAAAAAGTCCCAACAGCCCAAGCGCTATGACACCGAACAGCGACATGACGACAAGGTCCTCCTCCGTCACCGAAAGAATGGATCCGAAAAGATACGAAAAGAGAGAGCTGTTAAAGGCGCCTGCGAGCGAGACGATGATCACCGCCAATGCCAATGAGCCTGAGAGCATGATCGCCAGTACTGAGTCTGAATAGAGATGAAAATTGCTTCTGAGATACTCGATCGTCCATGCGCTGAAAAGGGCGGCTACTACAGCCATCCACAGAGGGCTTGTTCCTGCGATGACACCGACTGCCACACCGACAAGCGCAGAGTGAGCCAGGGTCTCGGTGATCATCGAGTAGCGGCGCAGAACGATGAACGAACCGCTTATCGCCGCCAGAACAGCAATAATGATCCCGGCAAGGAAGGCGCGTATCATAAAATCATAGGAAAACATCTCTAACATCTGCCCTCTCCTCTAATGATGATGGTGATTGTGGATCAGGTGTGCGTCAATGCCGTACAGTGCACTCATATCTTCACAACTGATCGCCTCTTTGGGATTGTTGCATGTCAACAGGTTTTGGTTGACGGTAAAGAGACGTCCGATATCATCAGCGATGACCCCAATATCATGTGTAATAAAGACAATGGTCATCTTCTCCGCTTCATTCAGCTCTTTGAGCAGCTTATAAAAACGCTGTTGCGAGACAACATCGACACCAGTATTCGGTTCGTCCAGAATCAGCACTTCCGGCTTTGAGGCCAAAGCTCTTGCGATCATGACACGCTGTCGTTGACCACCGGAAAGTTCACCGATCAGCTTCTCTCGAAGATGGGCGACATTCATCTTGAGCATGGCTTCTTCGATAGCATCCCGGTCCGCTTGCGTCGTACGTGCAAAAAGCCCTTTGTTGGCAGTGCGTCCCATCTTAACCACTTCCAACACCGTAGCGGGAAAGTTCTGGTCAAGCTGTGAGGCACGTTGCGGCACATACCCTATCTTGTACCAACGCTTAAAGCGGTTCAATGGCTGACCAAAGAGTTTCACCTCCCCTTTTGTCGGTTTTTCAAGACCGAGCAACAGACGAATCAGCGTTGTCTTTCCTCCGCCGTTTGGCCCAATGATCGCACAATAATCACCCGGCAGGATCGCAAAAGAAATATGTTCCAATATCTTTTGCCCATTGGCTTGAAAAGAGAGGTTTTTTACCTCAAAGATCGGAGAGACAAACTTCATTCGCATCTCATTGCATGGACAAGTTTGTCCAGGTTGGCCGTCATGCCTTCTACGTAGGTCATACCGGCTTCGGCCTGAGCAGCCGTAATATTGGCCAAAGGCTCAAGATAGTCAAGCTCGACATCGTTCTCTTTTGCCAGGTTGTGCATCAGTCTGTTATTGACAAAGGCTTCAAAAAAGAGTACTTTTATGCCCTTTTCTTTGATCTCATTCGACAGCTGTGCCATCGTCTGTGCATCCGCCAGAGCATCCGGAGAAAGCCCTGTCAACGGTGCAACCGAAAAGTTGTAATCGGCAGCGACATACCCGAGAACATTATGATGCAGGATCACTTCTCTGACCTGACAGTTTTTAAGTCGTTCCTGATAGGCTTTTTCCAGTGCGTCAAGCTCGCCTATATAGTCTGCAGCCCTCTTCACATAGGCCGCTTCATGATCATTGTCTAGCTTGGCCAGTTCAAGAGCGATCTTCTCTGTCAGCAGTTTCATATTCCCTATGTCGAGCCAATAGTGCGGGTCATGAGCATCATCGCCATGGTGATGATGCCCCTCAACGTCTTCTTCTGCATCATCGGCTTCTCTCAAATCGACGTACTGACTCATGTCGAACATGTTCGCGCTCTGTGCCAAGCGGACGATCCAGGGTTCGAGCTCTGCACCGCTGTAGAAGAAGAGGGCACTTTTTTTGATCTGAATGATCGTTTTAGGCGTTGGTTCAAAACTGTGGACTTCCACACCGAAAGGAATGACCATCTGGACATTGACATTGTCCCCGCCGATATATTTTGCAATGTCATACAAAGCAAAGGTGCTCACTGAGACGATAGGGCGTTCAGAGAAGACCCTTTTCTTATTTTGTGCAAAGAAAAGTGCTAGAATAACCATCAATACTACAACGACTAACAAAACAACTTTTTTCACATATATTCCCAGTCAAGGCCTTAACAGGCATTTTATTGACGTAATTATACCCTACCCTCGATGATAAGACATCTACTCAAATGTCTTTTCAATTTTTTTCGCTATAATTCGCCATTATTATTTTTAGAAGGTCTATATATGACAGGCATTTTGCTTATATCTCAAATCGTTTTAGTTGTGATTATTACGATTGCAGTTCTACTACAAAAAAGTTCAAGTATCGGTCTTGGCGCGTACAGCGGTTCGAATGAATCGGTATTTGGTGCAAAAGGACCGGGTAGTTTCCTGGCTAAGATGACATTCTTTTTCGGTTTTTTATTTATTGTCAACACCGTAACACTGGGTTACTTTTATGCGCAAGAGAGCAGTGCGTCAGTCGTTGACAACATTACTGAGACAACCGATGTCGCTGCACCTGCTGCTGCACCTACCGCGGTAGAAACAAACACGTCAAACTAACATAATGCGTAAGCTGCTGTTACTTACGCTCTTACCACTCTATCTTTGGGCAGATGCCCATCTTTTTGTCTTCCACCGTTTTGGTGACACCAAACATGCATCGACGAACACCTCGGTAGCAACACTGCGCGCTGAATTTGAGTTTCTCAAAAAGAACAATTACGAAGTTATTTCACTCGAACGCCTGCACAACGCCCTACAAAAAGGTGAAGAGATCAGTGACAAATGGGTTGTCTTGACCATCGATGACAGTTTTAAAAGCTTCTACGAAAACGGTTTCCCTGTGTTTAAAGAGTATAACTACCCGTTTACACTCTTTGTCTATGTTCAGGCCACTGTAGACAACTATAGTGACTTTATGTCCTGGGAACAGATCAAAGAGGTGTCAAAGTACGGTGCGCTAGGTTTTCACTCCTATGGCCACCCCCACCTTGTCTCATTATCAAACCTTGGGATCTATCAGGACACAAAAAAGGGTCTTGATGTGATGCAAAAAGAGCTTGGATACACGCCCAAGTACTATGCTTACCCCTATGGTGAATACGATGATAGAGTCCGTTCGCAGCTGGAACTTTTCAATTTCGATCTCATTATCAACCAAAATGCAGGAGCCGTCGACAAGCACAGTGATATTCATGATCTGGACCGAACTGCATTGACCGGGGAGAACACCATCAAGGTGAAACTTCGCAGCCGAACATTGCCTACGGAGTGGATCTATCCAAAAGCTTGGCCAGAAAATGGTAAAATCACAACGTTAAAAGCCTCCTTGCCAAAAGAGGTTAAAAAGATCGAGTACTATATTTCAGGATACGGGTGGGAAACGCTCCCTCTCAACAACGGCAAACTGTCGGCCAGAATCGACAAGAAACTGAAAATGAACCGTACGCGTATCTTTTTAAAAAGTGGCAATCGCCAAAGCAGTATCATCTTAGTAAAGGGAAAATAATGATAAACGAAATTTTAGAAGAATGTAAACTGAACATGGAAGGCTCTGTAGAGCACATGCACCACAGCTTTAAATCGCTGCGTACAGGTAAGGTAATGACCTCGGTACTCGACGGTATTAAAATCGATTATTACGGCACGATGACAGCACTTGACCAGGTTGGTTCAGTGATCGCCACCGATGCGACTACCATTGTGGTCTCACCTTGGGAAAAGCCTCTGGTACCTCTGATCGAGGCAGCCATTGCCAAAGCAAATATCGGTGTCAACCCGAACAGCGATGGGGAAAAGATCATTCTTAACTTCCCGCCAATGACCGTTGACCAGCGTAAAGAGAGTGTCAAAAAGATGAAGGGCATGGGCGAAGCGGCTAAAGTATCTGTCCGTAACGACCGACAAAAAGCCAACAATGAAATTAAAAAGTTGGAAAAAGAGAAAGAGATTACAGCAGACGAGTCTAAAGTGGCACAAGAAGCTGTTCAGAAGATAACAGACGGATTTATTGCGACCATTGATGCTACTCTAAAAGAAAAAGAAGCAGCGATCCTGAAAGTCTAATCTTTCAACAATTGTACGTCGGTTGCAGGTTATGATGAATAGCGTAGCCGACAAATGTGACCACCCGAAGATCACCGAAAAGCACCCCTAACCAAGGAACTATATATGGACGTTAAAAAAATATACATGGATGCCAATGCTCTTTTAGAGGGGCACTTTAAACTCAGCTCAGGTAATCACTCGCAGTTTTATCTGCAGTCAGCCAAGGTTCTTGAAGACCCTAAAAATGCAAAAGTCCTGGCAGAAGGTGTTGCCAAGCAGATCGTCGAAAGCGGTCTTGAAGTCGACACAGTCTGTGCCCCGGCACTTGGCGGTCTTATTGCCGGTTTTGCATTGGCTACAGCGCTTGATAAACGCTCCATATTTGCTGAACGAGTGGATGGCACGATGACGATACGCCGCGGCTTTGACGTGGCTAAAGGCGAACGTGTCATCATCTGTGAAGATATCATTACAACCGGCGGTTCAGCCATGGAAGCGGCAGCCGCTATCGAAGCAATGGGTGGGATAGTCGTCGGTTTTGCCGCACTGGCCAACCGCGGTTTTTGCGAACGTCAAAACTCTGATGTCACCAAAAAACCAAACTGTAAACTGCCGGACGGCGTTCCGTTCTTTGCACTTGACGATTTTACCTTCGAGATGTATGCACCCGAAGATTGTCCTCTTTGTAAAGAGGGTAAAAGCGAGGCTATCAAACCGGGGTCACGCGGGAACTAAGTTCTATTTATTGTACGCTGCGGCGAACAAGTTCCCCTTCGCTGCGCTAACGCTGTGTTTGACTCAGCGTCAGGCTCACGCAGAGGTAAACCCTGCTTCACTTTCTCATTTCCAACAGTATCAGAAACAGATCAAGTTACTCCTACTTTTTTGTACACTGCAGCGAACAAGTTCGCCTTCGCTGCGCTAACACTGTGTTTCCCCTGAAGGGATCTCCTCTGACAGCTTGAGGTCAGTCCCGTCAGGAGATCACTCCTGTTGCTCTTTATCGTCCTTTGACAAGCTGCAGCTCATTGTCTTTTCTACCAGTATCTTCGCCACTTCCTCTTTGCCGTTGACCATCACACTGATCGGCATGCCCCTTAACATCAACTTCTCTTCGGAAGAGATGACCTTGACAATGATATTGACCGAATCGCCGTACGGTGACAGTGCTTCACAGATGAGGCGTTTTTTCTCCGGGTCATCCAGTGTGACGATGACTGCGGAAGCAGATTCAATGTTTAATGAATGCAATATAGCCGACTTGGACATGTCGCCGTAATAGATCTCTTCGCCGACTTTCTGCGCTTTACGAACCCGTGAGTAGTTGTAGTCTACGACAACATGTTCAATCCCTTCTTGTTGCAGCCGGCGGGCAACCTTTTGACCGACCTGTCCGTAACCACAAACGATGATATGGTTTTTGCGCCCTTCAAGAACACTCAGGTCGCTCTGTTCTATCTCCCCTTCTTTAAACAGCAGGTCTTGTAATCTTCGACGATTTGCCAGCATAAACGGGGTCGCGATCATCGAAAGCACCACCACCAGGACCAGTAGTTGTGAGAGTTCAGGGTCAAGCAGGTTTTTTGCAGAGGCCAGAGCAAAAATAGCAAAAGAGAACTCACCGACCTGTGCAAGGGTAACAGCCGTCTTAAAACCGGTTACAGATTTGGAACCGAGCCCGATGATAGCATGGATAACCGCGCCTTTAAAAAATAAAATAACAACAAAAAGGCTAACGATTTCAGGAAAATGCGAATAAAAATAGGCCAGGTCTATCTTCATCCCGACCGTGACAAAAAAGACACCTAGCAAAAGGTCTTTGAAAGGGGCTATGTCCGCTTCAACTTTGTGCAGATATCGCGTCTCTGCAATGATCATTCCCGCAACAAAGGCACCTAACGAGTAGGTAAACCCCGCATAATTTGCCAACAACGAGGCCCCGACGACGATCACCAGTACCGATCCGAGAAACAGCTCTTCGAGCTTACTGTCAGCCGAAAAGTGCAGCAGCCAGTTCATCACCCGCTTACCGACAAAAAAGAGCAGTCCTATCACAAGAATAGCACTTCCCACCGTCTCTAAAAGAACCAGTTTCAAGTCATCCCCGTTACTGGCCAGAAAACCGATCATGATCAAGATCGGAATGACGGCAATGTCCTGAAAGATCAGAATGCCGACAGATCTCCGTCCGTAAGGCGCATAAATCCCTTTATTCTGTTTTAAATAGGTTAAGACAACTGCCGTCGAGGAGAGGGCAAGTGCCGATCCGATAATGAGCGATGCATCCAACGGCAGGTGAAAAATATAGTATGACGCCAGAAAGAAAAGAAGTCCGCTCAAACCGACTTGCAGGGCACCGTTTAAAAAGACAAGCTTTTTCATCGATCTGAGCGTCCGCAGAGACATCTCAAGTCCGATCGTAAACATCAAAAAGACGATACCGAACTCACCCACCATTTCCAATGTATGCGAATCTTTGACCTCCTGCAGGTCAAATAGATAGACAATGATCGTACCGGTGATGATATATCCGATGATCTGAGAGATGCCTAATTTTTTCAGCAGGAGATTCAAGACAATAGAGATACCCAGTGCAGCAACGATATAGCTTAAAACATCCATTAATAATCACTTCGATTTTTTTATTATTATACCCTCTTATATCGCGATAAACTGCTCATTATTTGAGATGTGTATAAGCACTGCTTCGCTATAATCGCGTATTCTAAAAGGGAGCTCAATCATGACAAAATACATCTTCGTAACCGGTGGGGTACTCAGTTCATTAGGCAAGGGAATCACGGCAGCCAGTATCGGTACACTCCTTAAACACTCGGGTAAAGATGTAGGCATGTTGAAGATCGACCCTTATATCAACGTCGACCCTGGAACCATGAGCCCTCTCGAACATGGTGAAGTCTTTGTCACAAAAGATGGAGGTGAAACCGACCTGGACATTGGTAACTATGAACGTTTCCTGGACAAGTCATTTTTAAAGACAAGCAACTTTACAACCGGCCAGGTCTATCAATCCGTCATTGACAAGGAACGTGCCGGCGGGTACCTTGGCCAGACGATCCAGGTCGTTCCGCACATCGTCGGTGAGATCGTCGACCGAATCAAAAAAGCAGGTGAAGGTCACGATATCCTTGTCGTAGAACTTGGCGGTACTGTCGGTGACATCGAAGGCCTTCCGTTTATGGAAGCGATCCGTCAGATGAAACACGATGACGAAGTTGCCGGTACCTTCTTTATTCACGTTACGCTGATCCCTTTCATCAAAGTTGCCGGAGAGTACAAGTCGAAACCGACGCAGCACTCGGTCCAGGAACTTCGCCGTATCGGTATTACACCGCAGATGATCATTGCCAGAAGCGAGAGTGACCTGCCTAAATCATTCAAGAAGAAGCTTGCGCTCTCGTGTGATGTCAAACAAGACAGCGTCATCCTCGCACTTGATGCACCAACAGTGTATGCTGTTCCGATCAGTTTTATGCAGCAGAATATTCTCTCACCGATTGCCAAAGAGCTGGAGCTGGGCGAGCTGGTACCAGATATAGAGCAGTGGGACTCTTTGGTTAAAAAGATCGTCTCTCCGACAAAACGTACTGTAGTCGGATTTGTCGGTAAATACCTTGAATTGAAAGAGTCATACAAATCACTGATCGAATCACTTATCCATTCCGGTGCGCACCTTGACACTAAAGTTGAGATCTGCTGGGTTGACAGTGAGAAGATCGAAGAGGTCGGCGCAGAAGAGCTGCTAAAAGACTGCGATTCTATCCTGGTTGCAGGAGGCTTCGGTAACCGGGGGGTTGAAGGCAAGATCAAGGCGATTGAATATGCCCGTACCCAGAATGTCCCTTACCTCGGTATCTGTTTGGGAATGCAGCTAACACTTGTTGAATATGCCCGTAATGTCCTCGGTTTGGAAGACGCAAACTCCGTCGAGTTCAATCCGGAGACGACCAACCCGATGATCTACCTGATCGATGAGTTCATCAACCAGTCCGGCGACACCGAACTTCGTACACACACCTCGCCGATGGGCGGGACACTTCGCCTTGGCGAATACCCGTGCGAGACCAAAGAAGGTTCGATCCTCCGCGAAGCCTATAACGGCGAGAAGCTTATCTTTGAACGTCACCGCCACCGTTACGAAGCGAATCCAGCTTATAGAGCTGAGCTTGAGAAAGCCGGTATGGTCGTAACAGGTGAGTCCAATGGCCTCATCGAGACTGTTGAGATCCCGTCGCACAAGTGGTTCCTTGGTGTCCAGTTCCACCCTGAATTTACCTCTCGTCTTCAAACGCCAAATGCATCGATCCTTGCGTTTGTGAAAGCTTCTTTAGCGAACGCTGAGGCAGTCTAGTCGACATTCGACCATGTTCTCACAACGTAGAGAACAGACGTGCAGAGACTGGCACGTTATCTTTTTGTTCTTCAGGTTAGCCCATGCATAAGATACCCAACGTTCCAAAACTTGACCTCGACGCACTAAAACGCAAACTTGACGAACGCTTTTCAGAGGGTTTTTCAAGACTTTCGGACATTCCGGACCCCTCTTTGCTGTTAAATGCCCCCAAAGCTGCCCGGCGCATTGCCAATGCCGTTCGTAACAGAGAACGCATCACCCTTGTCGGCGACTATGATGTTGACGGGGTCACAGCAACCGCTTTGACCACCCTCTTTTTCAGAGAACTGGGTTACCCACTTGATGTTATCATCCCCAACCGCTTTCTCGATGGTTACGGGGTGTCACCTTCGGTACTCGAACGTATCGAAGCCGACCTGGTATTTACGGTTGACAACGGTATTAACGCCTTTGGAGCTGCAGAGGTGTGCAACGAACGTGGTATCGATCTGATCATCACCGACCACCATACGCCGTCCGATACACTGCCGGATGTCTATACCATCGTTGATCCAAAGCTTGCTGATGACACCTACCCTTTTAAAGAGATCTGCGGTGCGCAAGTCGCCTGGTTAGTCCTCGTTCTCGTCAAAAAAGAGCTTGAAGCCACGATCAACATGAGCCAGTACCTGCCGCTTCTTGCCTTGGCGGTCGTTGCCGATGTCATGCCCCTCATCGGTATTAACCGGGCGATCGTTCAGCATGGGCTCAAACAGATGATGAACAGTGATCTGCCTGCCTTTACCATTATCCGCGAATATCTTAACAAGACAACTTTGACTGCAGAAGATATCGGTTTCCAGATCGCCCCGCGTATCAACTCTGCCGGACGGTTGGAAGATGCTTCAATCGCACTCGACTTTTTGACAGCAGAAACGTCAAAGCAAGCCTTCAAACAGTTTGAACTGCTCAACCAGCTTAACGATCTTCGCAAAGCGATCGAAGCCGATGTGACCGAAGAGGCGATCGCGCAGGTCAAAGAGGGCGATGATGTACTTGTTGTTTTCGGGGAGGATTGGAACGAGGGCGTTGTGGGCATTGTGGCCTCACGTTTGGTCCACCGCTTCGGCCGTCCCGCCATTGTCATGAGTATCACCGAAGGACGGGCAAAAGGGAGTGCCAGAAGTATTGGAAATGTCAGTATTTATGCGCTGATAAAATCGCAGGAAGAACTTTTAGAGGGCTTTGGGGGCCACATGATGGCAGCCGGATTGGCCATGCCGACAGAACACCTGGAAACGTTCAAAGCAGGGATCAACAGCGTTGCTGCATCGATCGACCCAAACGATTTTCTTCCGCAGGCAGAGCTCATCGGAGAACTTGTTCCCGGCAGCATCAACACGACTCTCTTAGACCTTCTGGATGCCTATGAACCCTTTGGCGAGGCGAACCCACGTCCCCGTTTTCTGGCCAAAGATGCCTATGTCGAGAGTGTCAGCTACATGGGTAAAGAACGCGACCACAGCCGTATCGGTATTCAGCTGGAAGGAGGTATTGATAAACATGACCTTATCGCCTTTAAACAACGCTACCAGATGAGCGCCAACAGACGCTTGAGCTGCAGCTATACCATCAGTAAAAATGAGTGGAACGGACGCGTCTCCCTGCAGATGATGCTGGAGAGGTTCTATGGAGAGAGTCAGTGAAGAAAGAGCTTTTGATCTATGTTGTGCTTCTCATACTCTCAGCCTTGGTGGTACACCCGGACCTTCTTACTGACCCTTTTAAGCGTATCGAAACGATGTCAGAACGGGCTAATTATTATCACCCTATTGTCTTCAGTCTGCCCATCTATCTCGTCGTCGGCCTCGGCCGTCTGATCGTGATGGGTATAAAGAAACTGACCAGACGCTAAGCATTTGATGACAAAAAAATATTGTATTGCAAGCTTTTTGACGCTAAAACGATGCAGAATATTTACGCTAGTTTTTACACTACCAATACGATAAAGAAATAAAGCGTTATAAGAAATACATACGTATTATGAGGAAGGCGTATCGGAACAATCTTCCGATACGAAAATATTTAGAATGTTGCGACCACCATTTGGGTAATGACAAAACCGCCGATAACAAGCCATAGGAACATCCCGCCAGCTGTGTAGATCGGTGCTAGACCAAGACCTTTAAATTTCGCGAAACGTGTTCCCATCCCCAGTGCCGTCATCGCCATAGTCAGCAAGAAGGTGTCAACAATGTTCAGATTTGTGATCGCTGCTTTGATCATCTCTGCGGTCTCGGCCGGAGCACTCATCGTATAGTTATGGATCAGTGAATTGATCCCTGCCATTCCGACAAAATAAACGGCAAACCAGGGAATGACCAGCTTGAGCTTGCTGCCTTCGCCACCCGTTTTTTTCGCCATGTAACTCAAAATAAGGCCCAATACGATCAGCATCGGTGCGATCATGATAACGCGTGTCATCTTGACGATGACCGCCGTGTTAGCCATGTCTTCAGGAGCACCCGGAACTGATGCCGGAACCGCAACGACCTGCGCGACCTCATGAATCGTTCCGCCTACGTAGATACCGAACGTTTTAGGATCCATATGTAAGAAGCCTGTTGCCGGCTCAATGATGGTCGAGTAGAGTACAGGGTACAAAAACATCGAGATCGTACCGAAAAGGACAACCATAGAGACTGCGATCGCTGTCTTGTGCTCTTCTGCTTTAAGCACAGGCTCCGTAGCCAGTACCGCAGCCGCACCACAGACGGACGCACCTGATGCCGTCAAGATCGAAGTATCTCTGTCCATCTTGAACAATTTTGTCCCCAGCCAGATACCAAGCAGCATCGTTGATGAAAGGACAAGAAGAGAGACCATAAAGCCCTGCATACCGACTTCGCCGATCTGTTGAAAGGTAATACGGAAGCCGTAGAAGACAATTGCAAATCGAAGGATCTTTTTACCGGAAAAGACAATACCAGATTCCCACGCTGCAGGAAAATGGTTGTGCAGTGTATTGGCATAAAATATACCGATGACAATACCCACAACAAGTGGTGAAATTCCAAGTTTGGCTACCGGAGCCAGCTCGGCAATATAGGTTGCTGCTGCAGCAACAAGTGCGACAAAGATGATACCGTTGATCGTACCGCCGCGTTTCTCTTTTGAAAATGCCAAAAATATCCTTTTTCAAGCGTTGTTCTTCACAAGCTCGTTTTGATGATGACATTATAAGATAATTCCTTTTGATCTATGAAATCAAATATTTATCGCAATATATTCAATCCTCTTGATCTTCTACCTCTTTGATCGTTACGGCATCGTCCAAAGAGCCGTCATTGAGCATTTTCTGATATTCAGCACTCGTCGTGAACATCAGACGCAGATTAGCCGGGTTCGATGCAAACATATAAGCAGCCTCTTCGGTGATCTTGCCTTGCAAGGTCAAATGAAAGAGTGAAATATCAAAGGGCATCGAACCAAAACTATTTTGGTCATGAAACATAGCATCAAGCAGTTCGGCATCCCTTTCCGTCGAGATCAGATGGGAAGTACGTGGGCTTTTGAACATTAGTTCAATGGCTGGGATCAGTTCATTATCAATATCTCGCATCATGCGCTGCGATATGACCACTTCAAGATTGGCCGCCAGGTCCATACGGACACGTTCCTGCTCCTCTTTCGGAAAGATCGCCAGCAACCTGTCGATGGTCTCACGCGCATCGAGTGTGTGCAGGGTTGTAAAAACAAGGTGGCCGGTATTGACCGCCTGTAAGACGTTGCGTGCCGTCTCCAGGTCACGCATCTCGCCAACAATGATAATATCTGGGTCTTCACGCATCGCTGAACGCAGTGCACTGCTGAAGCTTGTCGCATGCTGTCCGATTCCCCTCTGTTCGATCACACACTGATTGTCATCATAGACATACTCGATCGGATCTTCTATTGTAATAATATGACGATGACTCTTACGGTTAATATCTTCAACGATCGAAGCAAGTGTCGTTGACTTGCCACTTCCGGTCGTCCCTGTGACAAGTACCAGTCCACGCTGAAGCTTGGAGATCTTGGCAAGTGAGGCGGGAAGATTTAACTGCTCAAACGATCTGATCTGGTGCGGAATCGCCCGAAAGATAACAGAAAGGCCTTTAAGCTGATAGTAGAGATTGACACGAAAACGGTGATTCTCGTCGAGAAGGTAGATCGTATCGTAGGAGTACTGGCGCTTAAAGGTCTCAATCTCTTGGCCCATCAGATGCTCTACAATCGCCTCGACATGTTTCGCATCCAACGGCTCGATGGAGAGCGGCATCATCGTTCCTTTGGCCCGTGCCCGAATAACGCTGTTACTTTTAATATGAAGGTCTGTCCCATCTATTTCGATCAATTTTGTTAAAAAAGCATTCAAAATCTCTATTGCACTATTCCCGTTTATCTGCATGCTGTACCCTTTTAAGCATTATAAATAAGGCAAAATACACATCTGATGATAATGCCTCTTATTCATTATAACAAAACTGGGAATAGGAAAAGAGTGAAACTGGTCTCAGAAAGATTTTAATGTAAAAAAATTCAGATTGAACAAAATAGTTTCATCTTATAAAAAGTTCAGATTTCGAGGGAATATCGCTACGCGAGCGGTACCCTTGTTTTGGTGTAAGTCGTTTCGGAGGTGAACTCCGGAGCAAATTGCGCCGAAGCTGGCGTTTTTATTAGCTGACGAAGACGTTAGGGACGATCAACGGATATTTTTTCATCTTACGATAGATATGTTTACGTACAACAGCACGAAGGTCATTTTCCATTGCTTTTGCATTTTCGATCATACCCGGCTTGAGATTGACCAGGAAGTGTTCAAGCACATCTTCCATCTCAGTTGCGAAGGCTCTGTCTTGTCTGTCCGGAACGATACCAAAACTTGTAACACGTGGTTTTGCGATCAGTTTCTGGTCACTGAGTGAGACTTGGGCAA
Source organism: Sulfurimonadaceae bacterium (assembly GCA_041553195.1). Taxonomy (GTDB): domain Bacteria; phylum Campylobacterota; class Campylobacteria; order Campylobacterales; family Sulfurimonadaceae; genus Sulfonitrofixus. Next base: position 23,500 of record JBFEJN010000014.1, on the reverse strand, counting down.
CGATCATAACCATACCGTCTGTCGCCATTTTTTGACGGTCTACGACGACGTCATCAGCGATCATATGGTTGTTCTGGTTGTCAATATAGGTCTTGCCGGATTTAACTGTTTTTGCTTTACGCATATATTTAGGTGTCACTTCGATCGTATCGCCGTCACCCATCAACAGGATGTTGCGTTCAGGAATACCACACTGCATTGCCGTCTCTTTGTGACGCATAACATGGTTATATTCACCGTGGATCGGCATAAAGAACTTCGGCTGAACAAGACGAAGAAGAAGTTTCTGCTCTTCGATACTTGCGTGACCGGAAACGTGAAGGTCACGGTCACGGGCAATTTTCGCACCGGCTTTTTCAAGGTGGTTCATCATCTGTGAGATGCCGCCTTCGTTACCAGGGATCGCACGAGACGAAAGAATAATAAGGTCCGTCGGTTTGATCTTGATGTGACGGTGCTCGCCGATCGCTGTTCTGAACAGGGCCGAGTTCTGCTCACCCTGTGAACCGGTCGTGATAATAAGCACCTCTTTGTCGTTCATACGGCCGACATCATCAGCATCGACAAAGATATTTTTCGGGAATTCAAGGTACTTGTACTGCATCGCCACTTCGAGATTACGTTCCATCGAACGACCGATGACACAGACCTTACGGCCATATTTGATACCGTATTGGATCGCCTGCTGCAGACGGTGGATGTTTGAGCTGAACGTTGAAAGGATAATACGTCCTTCTGCTTTTGCGAACACACGGTCAAGGGCAGGTGCAACCGAAAGCTCACTTGGTGTGATCTCTTTGTTGTACGAGTTTGTTGAGTCTGAAAGCAGACACAAGACTCCTTTTTCACCATAGTAGGCATAACGATGAAGGTCTGTCGTGAAGCCGTCGATCGGTGTGTGATCGATCTTGAAATCACCCGTATGGATGACCGTACCCGCTGCCGTTGTAATAGCAACAGACGACGAATCGATGATAGAGTGGGTAATGTGCATCCACTCTATCTCGAAATCATTACCGATCTTGTAAACTTTGCGCTTTTCGATCGGTCTAAAATAACGGCGTGCATCTGTCAATTTGTGCTCGTCAAACTTGTTGCCGATCATAGCAAGCGGCAGTGCTGTACCGTACGTTGGGAACTGAAGGCCTTCTTTGAAGAGATACGGCATTGCCCCGATGTGATCTTCGTGTGCGTGTGTAATAATGATCGCAACGATTTTGTTCTTGATCTCATGGATATACGTAAAATCAGGGACCAGAATGTCAACACCATGCATCGTCTCATCCGGGAAGCTCATCCCGACATCGATCAGGATCGCTTCGTTGTCAGTCTCGACTACCATCATGTTTCCACCGATCTCACCGAGACCGCCAAGTGGCGTAATACGGACTTTTGCAGTTGCAGTCAGGTCAAGCTTGTTATGCGGGTTTAAACGTTCGACCTGCACTTCCTGATTACGGACGGCACAGTCAAACAGTGCCTGATCGACAGGGGCCGGTCCATGACGGCGACGGCCACGGCTTTTGCTAGCACCTGCACCACCTTGACGGTTTTGATTGCTGTTGGCATTACGGTTGCTGTTGGTACGGTTTTGGCTGCTGTTTCTGTTATCGTTACCGCCAGTTTTATTATCGCTATTACGGTTACGGTTATTACGGTTACGGTTGCTGCTTGGTTGACGGTTACCGTCTACATTGCTTTCTTTCGGCTGACGATTACCGTCTACTTCACGGTTTTCTTTTGGCTGACGATTGCCATCGACTTCACGATTTTCGCGCGGTTGACGATTGCGGTTTTGATTGCGGGGACGACGCGGACGGTTTTGTTGTCCTTCGCCTTCTCTGCGAGGAGGTCTTTTTTCTGCAGTTGCCGGGTTGGCAGTGCTTGCACTGTTTTCGTTGTTTTGTGTATCTGACATACATCTTTCCTTATGTTCGTCTGCTCAAATGAATCAAACAGACGTAAATTATTATCGAATAGAAATCCCTGAACACATAACATACTTTTTAAGCAGAAAACAGTCTTTCAGAAAGCGAAAATGTTCCGGAAGAAACGGTACAGATCTGCTATAAATTCGACATTTTCTTAAGGCCCCTGAAAAGCCTTGGCTATATTATTTGTTCAGGGATTTCAATAGTTTGAATAGTTGGTGATAGTCTGTTGTCGCAACCTGATGGGGGCGAATCGATGGAGAAAGTTCCAACTGCTCAAAAGCAGCCTTTACGGATTCTTTTTCATAACGTGAAGAGAGATTTTTTTGAAGTGTCTTTCTAGGCTGTGTGAAAGCCGCTCTGAGCATAAGCTCAAACTCTTCATCATTACGGTTCGCTGTTTTTGTAATGAGCAAAACAGCCGAATCGACCTTTGGCGCAGGATCAAACGCTTCCGGCGGGACATGAACCACAATAGAGGCTTCACCTACCGTCTGAGCAATAACGCTTAATGCACCAAAATTTTTATCTCCGGGAGCAGCTGAAAATTTCTCTGCTACCTCACGCTGAATCATGACCAGTAAATATTCGCAATTTGGATCTGCAAGGGCTTTGAGGATGATGTTTGTGGCTATGTAATAGGGCAAATTTGCCACTAAAGCATAGGGTACATCCAAAAGCTCACTCTGCCACGCCTCTAGAACATCACCGCATCTAAGGGTGAGCCGGCTGGTTTTGATCTCTTCTTTAAACTCGCGGTTTAAGTACTGGCATAAATCGGTATCGACCTCAAAAGCTACAACACTTGTGACATCCACTAAAAACTTAGTTAAATCACCTAAGCCAGGCCCAATTTCCGCAATAATACTATTGCTTTTGGGCATCGCTTCGACGATTTTATAAAGAACACTACGGTCTTTTAAAAAGTTCTGGCCAAATTTCTTCTTGGCAACATGTTCATTACTCATTAGGTCATTATACTGCATAAGTACTTAATAATCAACCATTATTTTATAATACTTCCATTTGAACCTGCTTCAGTACTTAACACTTTTGTAACACTCTTGTACTATTCTTTCATGGTATTAACTTATGGAGAGAGAAATGACCAACACATTAAAAACACTGCTTGTTTTACTGGCCTCACTTTACTTTCTGACGGGCTGCGACAGCTCGACAACAGAAGAGATCACGCTTCCGGTAGTCGAAGACCCTAGTCTGCTTGGTCTGGCAAGCTACACTAAAGTCGATCTGAATGCATCGCAGACCGAATCCCTGGCATACATGTGGCATGAAGAGAAACTTGCCTATGACCTTTATTTGGAACTTGGAACGCTATGGAATGTCATGCAGATGAAAATGATCGCCAATAATTCCGAGAGCGTTCATATGCAGTATGTCGAGGAGCTGGTCGCGTGGTATGACATTAACGTCACCGATGTACCGGACTATAATGCAAGCTACTCAGCTGACGAACTTGCTGCAATGGCCCCGGGAACATTCGCCATTCCGGCTATTCAGCAACTCTATTGGGATCTGAATACATCCGGTCAACCGAGTAAAATCGACAGTCTTAAAGTCGGTTGTATGGTCGAAGTCGTTGATGTTAATGATCTTGACGCCTATATCGCGGCATCCGAAGGAAACCAGGCACTTATTGATACCTTTACAATTCTCCGTGCAGGAAGCTATATGCACTATTGGAAATTTGATGAAACCCTCAAAGGGTTGGGCGTGACAGAAGGATGTTGTTCCGTCGGGCTTGACTATTGTAAAACAGCAGAAGAATACCCCCTAAACTGAGCCTCTCCCTTGAACATGAGCGGTGTTCCGCTCTTAACATTGTATTAACACCTTTATGCCATCATATCACTATCCGCTCAAGATCGCTCCGAACAGATATTATAAACGCGATCTTGTTGACAAGAGAGAAAAAATGGCACGACTACTACTGCTCGAAGACGATGTTAATCTTGCCGAGACCCTTGTCGACCTGCTTGAACTCGAAGGCTTTGAAGTCCGCTGGGTCAGCGACGGCAACGAAGCACTCGATGCGACTTTCCTGCACTCATTCGACCTCTTTCTGCTTGATGTCAACGTTCCCTTTATCAACGGTTTTAAACTCCTTAAAGAACTGCGCGAGAGCGGCAATGAGACTCCGGCTGTCTTTATTACCGCGATGAGTGACATTGCCTCGCTTTCAGAAGGATTCGAAGCGGGGGCTGATGATTACATCAAAAAGCCCTTCGAGTTTGACGAACTTGTCGTACGCATCTATTCGCTTATCCGAAAACGCCTCAAGATCAAAGAGAACGTGATCACTCTGGATCACTTTCATTTCCATATCGACACCAATGAGCTCTATGCAGAGAAACGGTTCATCCCCCTTTCGCCGGTCGAACGCAAACTGACGACACTCTTTTTCAAACATCTTGGCACGACCATCACCAAGGAAAGTATTCTGATGGAACTCTCCGACGGTGACGAGGCAAGCGAAGGCGCTTTACGTGTCCACATCAACAAATTACGAAAGCACGGTCTGCCTATCCAGACCGTCAAGGGAACAGGGTACCGTCTTGCGTCATCATGAAAAGCGCGCTTTCTGGAAATTCTTTCTGGCTTATTTCAGCAGTGTTGCCGTACTGATTCTCGTGGCAGGTCATTTCTACTACGAACAGCAGTATGAACAGCGCATAAAAGATGAACATTTTGCTATTATCAGTTATGCCCGTCAGCTCAAAATGCAGGAACCTCTTTCCGCTAACGACATTACACATAGTGTTGTTCGAAAACAGATCGAAAACTTCTCCATGAACACCCTTTCCGTCACTGACAAGTATTTTGAAAAGTTCATCCCGGCCAACAAAGAACACACCCACTATATTCTCATCCAAAAAGAACGCACTCATTTCAATATGCACATCAAAAAGCTTCGTATTCAGATTATTGCAGTACAGACCCTATTACTGCTGCTTTTTGCTATTATCAGCCTTTTTCTGACCAACAGCGCGCTGCGTCCGATGCGCGAGGCTATTGCGAAACTCGATCGCTTTGCCAAAGACCTTATTCACGACCTCAACACCCCGCTGACCACCATAAAACTCAATCTCAAACTTTTGCGAAAAGATGCATCCTGGCAGGGAAACAAAGCGCTTAAACGGATCGAAAAGAGCAGTTATGAGATCTCCGAACTGCATGAGAACCTGAAAGTCCTGCTCGAAGAGGACACCTTCTTGCTCGAAGATATCAATGTCTGCCAGATCGCCGATGAGCTCATGCACGACTATAAAGCCATCTATACCAAGCTTCATTTCAACATCGAGTGTAGTGCGTTTCAAAGTCATCTCAACGAAAATGCCCTGCGACAGATACTCCATAACCTCCTCTTGAACGCCTGCAAGTATAACCGCAACAATGGCAGTGTAGCACTCTATAACAAGGGGAAAACACTCTATATTCAAGACAGCGGTATCGGTATTGAGAATCCTCAACGTATCTTTGAGCGAAACTACTCTGAGCAGAGCAGCAGTGGCATAGGATTAGACATTGTAAAACGTCTTTGCGACGCGATGAAGATTACGATCAAGGTCGATTCGTCGCCCGAAGGAACGACCTTCGCCCTTACGTTCAGCTAAAGCGGGCTGCGATTTGCAGCCACTGAAGAAAGAGATAAAACCAGACGATTGCAGCGGCACTTAGCCAGGCCAGCAGTTTTGTCGTAAAGGCAACGCCATAGTGTCCAAGACGGATATAAAGCAGCACCGCCGTTGCAATTGCCCCCAGATAACTGAAGAGATTGAACAGATGGACCCATTTATCTCTGAACGTTGCCAACGGTTTTACGACCGTCTCTTCCCCTATCAACCAATAAAATGAGGTCGCCAGGTCGCTTGCGTAATGCAAAAAGAAGAAACTGCCTACATGCGACAGCGACCCGAGTATCATCAGCGGAGCCAAAGCATATGCCAGGTTTTTCACTACCTCGCCAAACGGTATTTTTACGATCATAGAAGCAAGCTTAAACCCGCCAAAGACAAAAAACAGTACCGAAACGATCGCCATCCAGACAGCATTAAAACCGACCCAGTCAATAGAGAGCGGCAATCCGCTCTCCATCCACATGCCCAGTTTATACCACGGTAATTGTGTCTTGATCGGACTATGTCCAAGTGCGTGATGAAAATTCATACTGATCGTAATCAAAGCAAGCAGTGAGACAAAGACCCAAACATGTATCGAATGACGGTCTTTGATCTCGCCGGTAAGACCCGACATCGGTTTGACGATACTGAACGAGACCGCCTCACACGACTGCGCACACTCCATACATAGAGTACAGTCTCGCATTGAGTTTTTCTTCTCAAACAGGTAAGGTTGCAGGTTTGAATCGCAGGCTTTGGTACAGTCAAACGTCGTACACTCCTGACAGGCACTCTGATAGGTCGAGAGCCGAACCGGTGCAATCTTGCCGTAACTCTTTGTCACTGCGCCAATGGGGCAGATATAGGTACAGTAAGCCATCTCTTTAAAAAAATAGAAACTGATGCCTGCAACAATAGTCAACAACAAGAAGAGCGACGATGCCACCAGAGGGATCTTCAACATACCCGGCAATAGATAGACCGGCAGCCAATAGAGTACGATCAAAATGCCCAAACCAATGCCGCGATGTTTAAGCCATGCCGGAATCTCTTTCTGTAAGCCAAACCTTGCGAACCAGCGCCCCATCACACCGTGCGGGCAGATACCGCAAAAACCGGGCCCCAGTGCGATAATTGAGATGATCATAAAGAATGGCCAGAAAAGAGACCAGAAAACAGCCGTGGTATAAGGGTTCTGTGCCAGTTCAGGGTAAGCAAATCCAAAATAAAGTGCGGAGACAAAGAGCAACATCGTTACGGTGCGAACCGTAAAGAGCGCTATCTTGTTTTTGAAGATAAACCCGACAAACGGCCATCCGAAGAGGTCACTCTTTTTTCTAACCTGCGTTGTTACCATCTCATTCTCCTAGAAAGCGTAGCTGTAACTCAGCATTGCACTGCGCGGTGTTCCCGGCGTATAAGAGTTGTAATAGGGTGTCTTATTAGCCTCTGTTGCATAGTATTTGTCAAAAATATTATTGACATTGACCTGCAGCTTATGTGCATCCAGGCGATATGCAAACATCAGGTTCGTGACCAGGGTAAAGCCCTCGTACTTCTCGGTATTGGCATCATCCATGTAGTATGCGCCGTAACTGACACCCTCAATTCGGCTTGAGAATCCGCCATAACGGTAACCTGCAAAAACGGAGTACTGGTAGTCGGGGATATAGCGCTGTTTATTGCCCGAATAAGATATATTTGCATCAACATAATCAACATAACTATAGTCGTACAAAGAACCGGCAGCACCGATGTCCAGCTCATTTGTAACAAAGTAATCTACGGCAAGTTCAGCACCAAGACGTTTGGTCTTACCGGCGTTGGTGTAGTAGGTCGCATCACTTTCACCTTTTACGGCAACAATCTCATCGCGTACGTCATTATAATAGAGTGAAAAGTCGACACTCAAATCTGCACTTCGCTGTTTCAGGCCCACCTCATAATTGATCGATGTCGACGCTTGCAGAGAAGGGGACGTACCATATGAAAAGTTGGCTCTCGCTTCACTGTCCGTCGGTGCCTGGTTGGCTGATGCGATCAATCCATAAACATTTAGCGAATCGGTCAAGGCGTACGTCGCACCGATCTTTGGCGAGTAGAGGTTATACCCTTCACGCAGGGTATAGGCACTTTCGGAACTGTTAACGTCGACATAATTGCCCGCAGCATAATCGTAACGTGAATACTCTTCTCCCCTTACATCGAAATCAAGACGGTCATATCGCAGACCGATATCGACGATCAGGTCCTTAAGCGGGCGAAAAGACTCCTGCACATAAGCACCGTACAATGTGCTCATGCCGTCTTCACGGCTGGCGAGGACGCCCTTTTCATCAGAGTTTACTCTCTGAATCACTATCGGAGCAAAAGGCGAAGGGAACAGTGGTCCTTCATCATAATCAGCATACTCATACTTTTCACTGTCTCTATAGTAATCAGCCCGTGCTGTGAACCCAAAAACAAAGTTTGCGTCATTTCCAAAAAGCCCATGTTTATAATCAAAGGCCAGATCCGTGCCGCCGACATAGTGGCCATTCGTCTGGTTAATAATACCGGTAACAGGATGCAGGTGATCCCACTGTGTCAAATAGAGCTGCGGCTTAAAGGTCAGATCTCCGAACTCTTTTTCATAACGTACATTGGCGTAATAACTCTGCGAATAACGACCGCTGTATTGCCATGGACCTTCAGCATCCCCGTTTTCTGTCTTGCCTGACTCAAGATAAGCCTCAAATCCGCTATCTCGAAGAGACTGTGGCAGTTGAAGATTGGCGTCTGTAAATGAGAACTCCATCTCCACCGAAGCGTCATCTTCAAAGATGTGCCCGTATTTCAGGCTTGCCTGCGTCGTGTCGAATTCATTCCATTCACGCCAGCTGTTGTCGGACTGACGCCGCGAGATACTGACGCCGACATAGTCGTTCGCATCAATGGCATACGAGGCTTTGATATTGGCATTGACTGTGTTGAAACTGCCGTAACCTACTTTAAAACGGTTATTGTCGGTGTCAAAAACAGACTTGGAGTTGATGGCGACAACCCCGCCGCTTGCATTGGCAGCCATGATCGAACCCGGTCCTTTGTAGACCTCGACACTCTCCATATCGTCCACATCAATAAAGTCCATCCGGGAGAAGCTGTCGGGATCGGTCATCGGAACACCGTCACGAAGGACCATGATCTCACGAACCCCATAACGTGCTTTAAGGCCTGCACCGCGGATGATCAAACGACTGTCGTAACCATTGCTTTTGTCCATAGCGATGACGCCCGGTATCGTACTGATCGCATCTTTTACATTCAGAACATTTTTAGCTTCGATCTCTTCGCTGTCAACAACCGCAACACTCTGTGGTACCTCTTTTGTCTCGCGCTCAACCTTCGTCGCCGTTACGCTCATGCTGTCCAGGATGACATCTTCTGCGAGGAGAGAGATAGCTGTCGCACTTAATAAAAGAATTCTTTTCATTTTTACCTACTTTTATAGTCAAAGTTTTATCGAATCCTAATACAAGAGTGTTACATTAGTGTTAAGAGACAGAAGCGTGTAAAATGTCAAAAACAGTTTACTTTAGAAGGTAACCCAATGAACAATGACATCAATTTTGTCCTTGACGCCGAAACAGTTGAAAAACTCGCTGCCTACGGCGAACTACTTGAAAAAGATGCCTCTACGATGATAAACGAAGCGCTACAACTCTATTTTGCGGCTGAAGAGAAAAGGCTTTTAGAAAAGAAGTTGGCCGAAAAAGACCCCATGACCGACCTCAGTTTTGATGAATTCTGGGATGATGTGGATCTTTGAGCATTAACGTTTTCTTAACATGCTCCCGGTAACATACTGACAATCAAGGAGTTCTCTATGAAAAAAATCGGTCCACTGCTGCTCTTGGCAGCTTCTCTCTTCGGTGTTGACGGCTATAAGGTCTATCAAGACAACTGTGCCAAGTGCCACATTGAGATGATCTCAAAAGCAGACGCCATGAAACGGTTCAATACACTCAAAGCACCGCCGATGGTCGAGGTCTCCAAACAGCTTAAAAATACCATCGTCATCAGCAGCGGCGACGACGAGGTGCACCGTTTTGTGACCATCGCTTTTATTAAAGAGTACACTAAAAACCCATCTTTGGACTACTTTATGTGTAATGCCGGTGCAGTAGACCGTTTCGGAGTCATGCCGGCACAGTCGCACCTCAATGAAGATGAGCGCCAGGCCGTCGCGGAGTGGATCTACGACCGTTATGAAGAGGTTGAGTTTTAATAAGGCTGGCACACTTTAACGCCAGCCCTTTTCTTCCTGCCGTGCAATACGGCTCCGATCCGATCGCCGCATAACTTTAAAAAGCCGCCACGATCACACTTTACCCTTACCCTTTAAGCACTTTTAACACCACTTCTGCCAAATCCGCATATCTGTGACATCGGTTACAGAAATAATATTTCTTTTCCTTATATCATAAAATTAGAATCTATTCTTCACTACAGCTTTACTGTTTGAGGAATACAGTAAAAGAACAAGGAGTTTATCATGAAACCTTTTACATTGAAATGGCACTATAGTCTTATTGCCGTACTCGTACTCTCATTGTATGTGGGCTGTTCCGGTGATAGTTCCGAATCCAGCGGTGTGGCTACTACAACCGACATCCTGGTGCAAGGTCCTATTACTGCCAAAGGCAGTATTTTTGTCAACGGAATCGAGCTGGAAACGACTGGCGCTGCTATCATAGTCGATGACAGCCCCGGCACCGACATCAATCTGGTCATTGGTATGACGGTCACGGCCCAAGGTGTTGTCGACGACAGCGGCCTTCATGGTACTGCCGTCAGCGTTACCTATGATGACGAAGTGCAGGGGGAAATTAGCGGGCTTACGGACAACGGACTCAACAAGAGTTTTACCGTCTTAGGCCAAAATGTCATTGCCGATATTACATCGACAGTCTATGACAATACCGCCTATATTGCTTTGTCCAACGGCGATATTGTCGAAGTGAGTGGGACACTGTTAAATGATGGGACGATCATAGCAACACGTATTGAAGATAAAGATGCAACTACTGAAGTCGAAAAAAAAGGTACGATCAGTGGACTCTCAGGCGATACATTTAATCTTGTGACAACCCCTGTCGATGCAACTTCAGCTACCTTCGATCCAGTTGGTTTGGTGCTGGCTGACGGGCTCTACGTCGAAGTGAAAGGAACGCTTAGCGGTGGCACCATTGTTGCAACACTGATCCAACTTGAGGACAACAGCCTTGATGACAATATCACAAAGGTCAGTATCCAAGGGCTTATCAGCGGCTATGCCTCCGATGCCAGTTTTTTCATAAACGGCCAGAAGATTAATGCGTCATCGGCAACGCGAACACCGACAACGTTACTTTTGGAAGATAATGTACCTGTAGAAGCGGAAGGAACGATCATCAACGGCATTTTGCTCGCGCAAAAAGTCGAGGGACGTCATGAAGAGATGAAGTTCAATGCCAAAGTAACGGCTAAAGGAACAAATACCCTTACACTGACCTACAATCCCGGTACCCTTACTCTTTATGTTGATTCCTCCACGGTTTTCAATGATGTCTCTTTCCCCAACATTGCTATGAACAGTTTCGTCTTGGCAGAAGGTATGGATTTCAACGGCCATATTCTATTGGCAAAACTCGATGCGGGGCAAAGTGACCGGGAAATCGTGCAGGGCCGGGTTAATGCTTACACTGTGGGGAACACCATTACGGTTGAGAATCTCCCTTACACTATCAACGGCACCACACAATTTCAAAACAATGCCGGAAGTGTAATCTCCGAGGCCGACTTTGTCGCCTTATACAATCAACCCGGTACGCTAGTAAAAGTCAAAGACCGCCCTGTAGACGGCATTGCTGATGAAATCTCCCTTGAACAGGAAGATTAATATACAACGGTTAATCCTCTCCGTGAATCTTTTTGGAGACGATTTCCTTTTCGATGGTGAGGTGATGACGAACGCCAGCCCATTGCAAAGGGGATCTACGACCGTTATGAGGATGTTGATTTCAAATAACGCCACAACTTTTTCTCTTTTGAAGACAGCTACTCCACTGTCTTCGTTCACTTAGCGGCCTGAAGTACACCATACTGTTCAGAGATCTCTTGCGCAAGCGCCTTCGATTGTTTTCCAATGACCAAGATTCTGCTACTATATCAACGACAGGTATTAACAGAGGGGAAATCGTGCGCTTGATGACACAAAATATCTCGATAGTATTGGTCCTTCTGATCCTCTTCTCCAGCCACCTGTTTGCCGATAGCAAACAAAATGTTGAGCTTGCCGGCGATATTCTTGTCGCACTCCTGCCGACGGCAGCACTCGGCAAGGCAGCCTATGAAAAAGACCTAGAGGGTGCTGTGCAGTTCACGGAGTCAATCGCACTGAGCGTTGCAACCACCCAGGTGCTCAAATATTCCATCGATGCTGAACGCCCCAACGGCGAGGATAGCCTCTCCTTTCCCTCCGGCCATTCATCAGCAGCCTTTACCTCGGCCGCCTTCATTCAGATGCGTTACGGCTGGAACTACGGTGCACCGGCCTACCTTGCAGCGACCTTTGTCGCCTGGAGCCGTGTCTATAGCCAAAACCACTACACGCGCGACGTGGTTGCCGGCGCCGCTGTCGGTGTCATCAGCAGTTATATCTTTACCGATGCCTACACAAAAGGGGTACAGGTCGCACCCATCGCCGAACAGGGCATCTACGGTCTGCAGATCAGCAGTACCTTCAGCACCTATTGACACACCTTCAACCTTAACATTACGCTAATGCCGCTTTTGTACTATTGCATTATTATTACCACTCAATTCAAGGAGTAGCATGAAAAGAGCTACCAAAGCCGTCGACAACTTGCTCTACCGTACCGGAGAAGCGATCACAAAATACAAGTACCTCGTACTTGCAGCCATGATCGCACTTCTTTTGAGCATGATCGTCAATGTTCCCAAGACAACGATCGATACCTCAACAGAGGGATTTCTCCGTGAGGATGATCCTGTCCGTGTCGCTTACGACAAATTCCAGAACCAATTCGGTCATGACGAGAAGATCATTGTCGCCATAAAGACAGACGATATCTTTACGCTTGAAAATATTGCAAAACTCAAAGCACTGCACAACACTCTAAAAGACGAAGTCCCCTACCTCAACGACATCACTTCGCTTATTAATGCCCGTAACACAAGAGGTGACGAAGAGAATCTCATCGTCGAAGATCTCTTTGAGCAGTGGCCCGAAGATGAGGCTGCCCTGGCAGAGAAAAAACGACTTGCCTTTGCTAACCCTATCTACAAGAACCTGCTGCTAAACAGTGACGGTACCTTTACCGTTATCGTTCTTGAGGCCAACACCTACACCTCCGTCGGCAACGAAGCGCTCGATGAGCTTGAAGGCTTTGATGATGCGATAGAAATAGAGAACATTCCGGCGAAAGAACAAGAGTTTATCTCAGACGCCGAGATGGCCGAAATGGTACAAAAAGTGCGTGAGATCACCGCTTCTTATAAGAGTGATGCGTTTGAGATCGAGATCGCCGGCAGTCCCAGCGTCACCGATACTCTCAAACATGCCCTGCAACATGACATTAAAAAGTTCAATGCGCTGATTATTCTTTCCATCATTATTCTCCTGTCGCTGCTCTTCAGACGTGTTTCCGGTGTTCTCTTTCCGCTGTTCGCCGTCATTCTCTCCGTACTTAGCACCGTCGGCCTGATGGCCTTTTTCGGCACGCCGATCAAGATCCCGACACAGATCCTGCCGTCGTTTCTGCTGGCCGTTGGCGTGGGGACCTCGATTCATATCATGGCGATCTTCTTTCACCATTATGACAAATACGGCGATAAAAACGAGTCGATCGCCTATACCCTTGCGCATTCCGGTCTTGCCATCATCATGACCTCCCTGACCACTGCCGCCGGGATCGGCTCATTTGCTTTCTCCTCGGTCGCACCGGTCTCTGACCTCGGTATCTACGGGGCAGCCGGTGTCATCATCGCGCTGTTCGTCAGTATGGTGCTGCTGCCGGTGCTGATCGCTATCTTTCCGATCAAGCGCAAGGCCTATGTCAGTGTCCATCACAAAGACCGTCTCGAACGCATTTTAGAAAAGATCGCCCACATTTCCCAGGCCTACGCCAAACCGATCGTCGCAACGGCTTTGATCCTGATGGCGATCACGATCGGTCTTGCCACACAGATGAAATATTCGCACAACCCGCTTACCTGGCTGCCGCAGAGCAATGAAGCACGTATCGCTACCGAAAAGATCGACAAAGAGATGCGCGGTACCATCTCCTTGGAACTCATTATTGACACTAAAAAAGAGAACGGTCTCTATGACTATGCACTGCTTAACAGTATCGAAGAGGTCTCTCAGTATGCCGAGAGCATCACCACCGACACCTATTTTGTCGGCAAGGTCATCAGTGTTGTTGATGTCATGAAAGAGATCCATAAAGCGCTCCATGCCAATGACAGTGCCTACTATGACATTGCCAAAGACCCGCAGCTCATCGCCCAGGAGATCCTGCTGTTCGAAAACAGCGGCAGCGACGATCTTGAAGACTTTGTCGACTCACAGTTCTCCCAGGCCCGCATCACCATGAAGATGCCATGGATCGATTCGGTACAGTATCACGGCATGTTAAAAGAGCTTCAAATTCATCTTGAAAAAACAATGCCGGCAGGTGTTGACGTGCAACTGACGGGAATGATCCCGCTGCTTGCCGACACCATTACCGCTGCGATCACCAGTGCCGGGGAGAGTTACGCCATCGCAGTCGTCCTCATCACCCTTATGATGGTGATGCTGCTCGGCAATGTTAAACTCGGTCTCGTCAGTATGATTCCGAATCTCTTCCCGGTCTTTTTCGTCATCGCCTTTATGGTCATATTCAACATTCCCTTCGACCTCTTTACCATGCTCGTCGGGACGATCGTCCTGGGGCTTGCGGTCGATGACAACGTCCACTTTATGCACAATTTCAGACGCTTTTACGATGAAGGAAAGTCGGTCGAAGAGGCAGTCCGTCTGACCCTGACCGGCAGCGGGCGGGCAATGCTTATTACGACGATCGTACTGAGTATCGGTTTCTACGTCTATCTGTTTGCGAGCATGGGCAACCTCTTTAATTTCGGCCTTCTCGCCGGAACCGCCATCATCGTGGCCCTTTTAGCCGACTTCTTTGTCGCACCGGCGCTGATGGCACTGTTATACAAAGGTCACAAGGAGACATTATGATCAAGAACTTACTACTGCTTTTACTCGCGCAGGCTGCGCTGTTCGCCAATCTCAGCGTTGACGAGATCGTTAACAAGGTCGACACCCGCGACGACGGAGACAACGGCATCGGTACGATGAAGATGATCCTCATCGACAAAAACAACAATAAACGCGTCCGTGATATGAAGAAGTTTTCCAAAGATTTCGGCGAAGACACCTACAGTGCCATCTTTTTTCTGAGCCCGAGCGACATCAAAAACACCGCGTTTTTGACCTACGACTATGATGATGCAACCAAAGACGATGACCAGTGGCTCTACCTGCCGGCCCTTAAAAAGTCCAAACGTATTGCTTCGAATGACAAAAGCGCTTCGTTTATGGGTTCTGACTTCAGCTACTCGGACATGACAAAACGCGACATCTCCGAGTACTCCTACACATTGGCGAAAGAGAGCAAGGTGGGCGAGTACAAGGTGTGGATCATCGAGTCTACCCCAAAAACACAAAAGACCATCGACGAAACAGGCTACAGCAAATCCTACATGTTCGTCCGTCAGGACAACTTCGTGGTCATCCGCGCCCTGCACTTTACCACTGACGGTGACAAGAAAAAGTACATGGATGTGAAAAAACTCGAGCTTATCGACGGTATCTGGGTCGCGACCGAGATCGAGATGAAGACGAAAAAAGGCAAACAGACCCTCCATACCACTATTCTGGAATTTAACGATGTCAAGTTCAATCAGGAACTTAATGAGAGTTTTTTCACCGTCAGACAGATCGAAAAAGGGATCTAAATGCACGCACGCTCCCTGATCCTGTCTGCCCTATTGCTCACAAGCAGCCTTGCTGCTGCCGATGAACTTGATGATGCAATGTCGGGCTTTGATGAGCCTGTGGCTGAAACCGCTCTGGATGAAGAAGCACTTAGCGGTTTCGGTGAGGAACCCGCAGACTCCGGACTGGACGAAGAGGCACTGACCGGTTTTGATGACGGCGATAGTAACAGCCTTGCACTTCTAAAAGAAGAGAGCGAAGTGGCCTGGTATGACCTCGGCGGCTACATCAGTTTTTTAGGCGCCTATAACTATGCCCAGAGTGCTGCCTCTGCTTATATGCCGCCCGACGAACCCATGGACTTCAGCGGCCTTTCACGTGCCAGAACCAAACTGAATCTTGCGCTCGACATGCGGCTCTCCGAAAACTGGAAGTCACGTCTTGAGATGATGGGTTGGTATGATGCCTCCTGGGCCATTCATGGACGCGACAACTACACCGAAACGGTTCTCAGTACCTATGAACGTTTTTACGATCTCAAAGATGCCTATGTGCAAGGCACGCTCACCCCTTCGCTCGACCTTAAGATCGGTCGACAGATCGTCATCTGGGGCAAGTCGGACTCCATCCGCATTACCGACCTTATCAACCCGCTTGACACACGTGAACCGGGTATGGTCGACATCAAAGACCTTCGCCTCAGTGAGACCATGACCAAACTCGACTACTACTTTGACGACTACGGCCTCTCGGCCATCATCATCCATGAACCGCGCCTGGCGATCGAACCCGCCTTCGGGAGCGACTACCGTCCGAGAGACATCTTCGGTCAGCCGATTTTGGATGCACAGTTCCCGGACCGCTATCAACCAAGTTGGGAACTTGAGAATACCCAATATGCCCTCTCATTGGATGGCCGATATGAGGGGTGGGACCTTTCATGGTATGCCGCTAATGTGCTCAACAGCCGTTTCAGTTATGACGCTGAGAGACAGCTTCGAACCTATGAGAAGGTCTACATGCTCGGTGCCGCCACCAACATCGTCAGCGGTTCATGGCTCTACAAAGCCGAAGCTGCCTATATCATGGACATCGACTATCGCAGCGTTGCCGACAAGAAAAACCGTCTTGATACGCTTGCAGGTGTCGATTACAGCGGTTTGAGCAAAACAGTTTTGTCCGTGGAGCTTTCCGACCGACATGTCTTCAATTACGAGACGATTATGCTGCAAAGCCCTGCCGAAGCGGGAAAACCGATCTTTCCCGACTATGAACGCGAAGACACGCTCCAGCTCGCAACCAGAGCATCTTACACTTTCGACCACGATAATGCTACCATCAACTACCTCATCAGTATGATCGGAAACAGTGACTTTCGCTTCCAGGACGGCGGTTTTCAGCGTCTATGGATGGACTACAAATTCAATGACATGCTAACTGTAAACGGCGGAATCGTTGACTACATCGGCGGCGATGGAACGATCCCTTTTTATAACGCTATAGAGAATAATGACAGGGTCTATGCCGAATTGATCTATAATTTTTAACCCCTTCAATAACGATTTTGCCTTGTCAGTCATTTGTTCACACAAAATCTACATTTATAGTCTCTATAGTGTTATTACGAAAGCAAAAGAGAGACTCACTCCACTCTCCGGCAGCTTTCTTTTCATTTTCACTCCTTTATTCTCTTGTCTTTTTTCATTTCATTTTCAAGACAGGGGACACAGAACAAATCATCTCTACTTAATTACCAAATAAGACTGTGTTATACTTTAGGTTATGAAACCGCAACGACCCACTTTTAAAAAAGCGCTTAGCAACGCTTTTAAGACTCTTTACACGATTTTTCCGATGCTGCTTGCTGTCATCGGCCTTGTCGGACTTTTCGAGACCTATATTACACCTGAGATGCTGCAGTCACTCTTTAACGGTTCACCGCTGTATGACACGTTCGTCGGAACCCTGGTGGGCGGCGTCTCGGTCGGGCAGCCCTTTCTGAGCTACATCATCGGCGGCGAGCTGCTCGAAGAAGGAATCTCGCTCTACGCAGTCACTGCCTTTATACTCTCTTTTGTCACCCTTGGCGTGGTCCAGCTCCCCTTTGAATATACCCTTTTCGGCTTGCGCTTTACGGTCGTTCGAAACCTGCTCAGCCTTCTTTTTGCACTTATCATCGCCTGGGCTGCAGTGGCAAGCGTCGGACTTTTTTCATGAAAGAGACAAATACTAAAAGAGCGCCAAACCGAAGCGGCTGGGTCATGCTAGCGGTAGTTATCCTCCTCTATGCAGCCGCTGCTTTTTTTAACAACTCAAACGCTTATAACGCCCTCAAAAACAGCCTCAATGTCTTACAGCTCATTCTCCCTGTTTTACTGATAGTCGTGCTGCTAATGGCCCTTATCAACAGTTTCATCGCACCGAAAAAAATCGCAAAGCATTTGGGAAAAGAGAGCGGCATAAAAGGGTGGAGCATCGCCCTGCTCGGCGGTCTGTTAAGCCATGGTTCCGGCTATGTCTGGTACCCCGTGCTCAGTGATCTCCGCCGGCATGGGGTCAGAGACGGGCTCATCATCGCCTTTTTCTACGCACGTGCCATCAAGCTGCCGTGGCTGCCGATGATGGTCGCCTATTTCGGTACAGGCTTCACCATTGCCCTTACCTTTTACATACTGCTGGGTGCTCTTGTGCAAGGCATACTTGCCGATCTGCTGCTTACGCCGCACGATCAGCCGCCCCTTGACAAGGACTAAAGCTGGTCTTTCATGAAGACAGCATCACACTTTTGACACTTCTTACTCAGGAAACTACTGAGGCAGATTGTATACATACAGTGTGAGAAGAGCTACGCCAGGTAGCTGCTTCGACGAAAGCAGCTCTAAGGGGCTGTTTATTTTATCTCATCACCGTGGATCATCTTGGAGACAATGCCCTCTTTGGTCGTGAATTCATGACGGAAAACGCCGGCAAGGTGTAGAACGACCAGGCCCAACACACCATACATCGTAAGCTCATGCAGCTCTTTGAGCCATTCTATTCCCTCTTTTGTAAAACCTAACGATTCATAAAAGTAGAGTGTAGCACCACTCAAGGCCATCACCATAAGCACAAAACAGAGCAACAGGTAAACGGCACGTTGCACCTTCTCCTCTTTCGGCGCCTGTATCAAAACGAACAGGGGGAACTTCGCCTGTTTTGTCATGAGCATATAGATGCGTATCAAAATCGAGATGCCAAGAAAAAGTCCGAAGATGTAATGCCACTCCCACATCGGTGCGCGGATCGCCTTAGCGATCATCTTCGCTGTCTCAGCTGTGATCTCGGTGCCTGTTTCAGCCAGTTTGCTCTGGATCAGCGCTGCATTGGTATGCCAGCTTAAAAATGTTTTTCGCAATGCGACGGTGCCGAGTAGTCCGATAACAGAAAAGGCCATCATCCAGTGCCATATACGGTAAAGAGGGGTAAATTGCGGTTTCATACTTAACTCCTTTTTTTCTTAATTGTACGCCAACAAAATTAGGAGAACGTTAAAAGAGGGCTCAACAAGCCCTAAAGGAAGTGTCGTAGATGAAAAAGGAGAGGCGTTACGCTGTATTTTCCAGCCTGCGGAGCGGCGGGAGCGTGACTGCTCTGCGCTCCTGCTGATTGTGTCCCCGGAAGGGACGCTGTTAGTGAATGATAATATCGATGTGGGTCGACGTTTCGGAATCGAGCACAGGGAATGTACTTGGGTCTCCTTCGGTTGGTACTGTGACCGCACCGATAATGGTGTTGTTCGGCGTGCTTGTAGGAACTGACGTGCCGTCCAGCGAGAACGTGATCCGATATGTTCCCGCAGGGACAGGGTTTTGCTTGAGGTCCCATACGTACCCGTATGTAAGGTTACCGGCCACATTGATCTCAGCTCCGAATTTGCCCGGGCCATCCGGGATGCTTCCGTCAAAGAGCGTCTGGTCGATCGGAGGATCAAGATCTACCGGCACTCCTAGCTCCAGTCTCTGAATCGTCAGGTGGGCATTGGTGGCAAAGACGAATGAGCTGTTGTTTTCGTAGGTCGTGCCATCTGTCCCGTATATCTCAACATCTTTAGTACCGTAAAGCGAAACCATCTTGTACGAGGTCATGTTGGTGTCCAGGGCTTTGGTGAGCACCATCTCGACTCTGACAATAGATTCGGTGTTCAGGGTCTGGCTTATCAGGTTGTCGCCCCATGATGCCGTAACATTGTGTTCAACCAGCGAATTCGACCCGTCTATCCATTCCCCCTGCCATGTGCTGGCGGTCTTCTGCTTGTAGTAGGTCACGCCGTCAAGCACAAAAATTGTGCTGTCGTCGAAGTTTGGAAATTCTGTCAGCGCCAGCGCTTCCGTTTCAGACGGGCGCAACCCGGTATTGTAGTCGATGGTGGAAAGGTTGTCTTCTGTCCAATTCCCGACAAGCTGGAGGCCGCTGATACCGTAACCGTCGGCAAAGATCATCGCTGCGGCGAAGTTGTTTCCGTAGGTGTCGACTTCACCTCCACCGCCGCCAGGTGGGGTATATGCTGCAGGAAGCGTAGGAGTCTCCCCGCCGGCGTTCTTGGCGGCAACGATCCAGTAGGTTGTTACGCCTCTCTCCAGCCCGGCATTGTCGATGAACTCAAAGGTGGTGGCCGGTAGGGAGAGGAGGTGGTTAGCCGGATCAAAGAGGTTATCGGCTGTCGTGCTGCGATAGATCTCGTAGGAGGTCGGCTCACCGCCTGTCGCCGGTGCCGACCAGCCTAGCGTGGCAGATAGATCTCCACCAGCGGCTGTCGCTACAACCGTATAGTTCGTCGGTGCACCCGGAGCCTCGACAAATGTATAACTGCTGCTGCCGTCTTCGCTGCAGCCTTTACTCATAATGGCTATGGCCAATATGGCCAAAAATAGCGTGGCCACCATTAACACAAATTTCTTACTTCCCGATTGAATCGTTTTCATGTGGAACTCCTTATGGTTAGTTAATGTATATATTTTTATAATACTCCTTTAGAAATAAAGGAACAATAAAAGTTTGATTTAGGAATTTTTCTGCTGCAGCTTTGCATCGATGCAACAATGCGCTGTAGAGCGCCCGACTTAAAGCTCTCTTCACCCTCCAGACAGGCCCGTTTCTGATTATGATGGGACACAAAGGTCATCGAACTGCCATCGAGAACCTCATTGCCACTGGTATCTGTACCCTCTTCCGAGTCTCCTTCGGCACTGCTAATGTTCTCCGGTGTACGCCCTGTGATCATCAAAAGCGTCAGCAGACTCCATCAAATGTTCATTGTCGTAAAATAGATGGATGAATCCTATACTCCCAACATGAAGATTTGATGAAGAGCCCCTGTAAAGGCACAAAAGGGTTACGATTTATTTTAAAAACTTCTTAATTTTCGAGCTAACTATTTTGCTCAGTTTTCCACATGGTTGTTTTGTTAGAATTCCGCCAATATGAAAAGAGCACGCACACTGGTATTATCGGTCTTACTGTCCGCCTTCACCTTCTTCGTCATTCATGACTTTGTCATGGTCGATGTCGATGCCGACACTCAGTACGAGCTCTATTATGCGCAGGGCGACGAAATGGCATTGGACCTTCCTTCTCAGATCCATGCCCACATCCACATTCTTCTGGATGTACCGAAGCCGGAAATCCTTGTCGACACCGCTGTGCTCACCTCGGCAGAACCCTTTTTCCTTCAGACTCTCCCGGAATCGACCACGATATCTGTCCCCCAGCGTCCGCCGTTAGCCTAACCCTTTTCCCGTTTTCGCAGTTTTAGACTGTAAACACATGCCCCTTCCGGGGCATATACTAAAAGGTTATCTATGAAACTATTACTACTTATTTTTTTGTCCATTCTCGGTCTTCAGGCAGGTTCTTTGTCATTAGAATCCTACCTGTCCGCCGTAGACTCGTCCAATGCTGTCACTGCCATGAATGCGCAGACAGCTTCACAAGCGGCTTCACAACGCTCCCAAGTCCAATCTGAAGGTCTTTTACTCCACGGCGAACTGGGTTATGCGGCTGAGAAAAACAGCGACCGTGACGCCCTTGAATATCATCTCTCTGTGGAAAAGCGTCTCTATTTGGGTAACAGTAACACCTATCTCAATGCACTTGAACTCTCGGTGCAAAACCAGCAGGAGTTACAGCTTAACCGGCTCAAAACAGTTGTCTATGAGCAGTACATCAACGCATGTGCCTACCAGGAGAAGGCCGGTCTTCTCAAAGATGCCCAGCAGCGCAACATCGAACTGACACGACTCATTGACGAAGGGGTCCAGGGAGGCGAATTCGACCGGAGTTCTCTTCTGCGCAGCGAACTGATCGTGGACGATCTGGAACTGCAAATTCGTGCACTGGAAACCCAATATAACGAAGCGCTGCAGAGCTTGCAGCTTTACACGCGTACGAAGGAAGAGCCTTTATGCCAGGACCTTCCTCTGGAGATCCAGCTCACCGACAACCTCGAAGCGGACTCCACGCTTTACCGCTACCTCGAAGGCGAGATTGCGGCCGCATCGGCACTTAAGGGCTTTCGCGACACGCCGGTACAGGACATTACCGTGGGTGTCGGCTACGACAATGAGATCGATCTCTCACGTGCCATCGTTTTTGTCCAGATCCCGCTGACACAGGGAAGCAGACGCCAGAGTGAACGTGAAGCTGCGGCCCAGTTGAAACTGGCGGCACAAGAACAGCTGATCTTTGCAAAAGCACAGATCCAGGCAGCGGCCAACACCTACACCGCGACCCAGCTGACCCGTCAGAAGAGCCTTACACGACTTAATGACGTTCTCGTTCCCAAAGCCTATGAGACCAGTGTCCTGTTGTTGGAACGTTTTATGGGGTCGGAGGGGAGCTATCTTGAGTACATCGATAGTCAAAAAGCGCTTTTCGATCTTCTCCTTCGCAGTATTGACACCCGCGCCGAAGCGCTGTTGGCACAGGCAAGAATCTATCGAACTTTGGGCATTGACCCGCAAAAGGACCTTAAATGAAATATATCATTCTTACAATCAGTTTTTTTCTCTCTCTCAACCTCAACGGTGCCGACCTTGTTAAAGCCGGCTCCCTCAATGTCACGCTCGGCACACCTGTAAAAGTAAAAAAAGTGCCGTTGGGAAGCTATCTTGGTACCTACACCTACCCGGCCGCTCACCGTTTTACCATCAGCGCCTATGTCGACGGTTTTATCTCCGAGATCGCTGTTAAACCGTACGCTAACGTCAAGAAAGGCCAAAAACTCTTTGTGCTGCAGAGCCCGAAACTCCTCGATCTGCAGTCCGACTACATCGCGACCCTGATCGAGTTGGAGTTTCATCAAAAAGAGATAGAGCGTCTTAAGCCGCTTGCCGAAAAAGGTGTCGTCGCGTCAAAACGCTACACCGAAGCCAAGAACATGTACGACCAGCTCAAAGCCTCTATTGTCTTTAAACGCAGTCTGCTGAAATCATTCGGTCTGACACAGGCTCAGATCGACAAGGTCACTTCACAGCATAAAGCCTACCCGAGCCTTGTCATTACCGCGCCGGCGAATGCTACCGTCAGCAGTCTCGATGTCCAGGTAGGAAGCTTTATCCACCAGGGTACGACACTGGCGAACCTGGTCGACACCAGCGAATGCCATTTTGAGATCGACCTGCCGTGGCAGATAGCTGCCACACTGACTGCGGACGAAAAACTCTATTCGCAGGATGGCACGTTCAGCATCTTCGCCATGTCGCCTGAGATCGACCCGGTTTCACAGACGCGAAGCATCGACCTGCATGAAGAGAAGGGGTGTAATGCCCAGGGCGGTGCGAGTGTCAACGTCACCTTCTACCGCCAGACAGAAGCATGGATGGTCCCTTCGACTGCCGTTATCGGCATGAACGAAGGGT
>JBFEJN010000013.1:0-40631 GCA_041553195.1 Sulfurimonadaceae bacterium | reverse complement strand
GTTTGTCATCTTCAATAATAGGATGCATACAAATTCCGCTGAAGGAAAAAATATCTTGTGCGTGAATACTGGCTATAGACAATAACATTAGTAGAGTTATTTTAAAGAGTTGCATTTATTCTACTTTCTTTTTGGATACTGATTGAACACATTGTACATAATTAAATGAAAGATGTTGTAAAAAGTAGAAACAAGACAAGAAGAAGGCAGTTCATACATCAAGAACAGGTATAAAAAAAGAGAGACTGAATTGACGAAAGCGTTCTTTTCGCATCAATTTTTGATTTTATCAAGGAATATAATGAGGAAGTGTACTGATGTACATGACGAATGTAATGACGATGATTAAAATGAAAAAGTGGTGTGAACAGTGGCTCCGGATACTGGATTCGAACCAGTGACCAAATGATTAACAGTCATCTACTCTACCGCTGAGCTAATCCGGAATATTTGATAGGGCGAAATTATAGTGAATGACGCCTTGAAAGTCAAGACTTTTGGCGTTTTCTTTGCATATTTTCCGCAGGAACATAAAATTTCAGTTTTGCACGTTCGATAATGTCGATTTTCTTCTCTTTTACGAGGGTCAAAAGCCTCTTTTTACTCTCTTCGTCAAACAGGATCTCTACGTCTTCGGGGGTCAGCGGGCGCTTGTCGAGTGTGTTGACGATTTCTTCTTCGGTGTAGGAGGACTGAGAGAACTCGGCGTGGACACGGGAGGCGATGTTGATCGGCAGGTCGGCGTCGAACTGCTGCGCGATCGCGACAAGTTCACCGTAGCTTATGCCTTCGACAGGGTAAGCGGGAGGGCGGTCAATGGTCCCGATGTCGATACGCAGGGCTTTTAGACGGTGAAGCACCGCGTTGAGCTTTGCGACCTCCTCCTGGGTATCGTTTAAGCCTCTGACGAAGAGAATCTCGATAAAGAGTTTGCCTTCATAGACGTCACTGAATTCGATGACCGCGTCAACCAGCCGGGAGATGTCGATCCCCTCATGCGGGCGGTCTATCTTTCTGAAAACATCCGTCGTAACGGCGTCGAGGGAGAGCTTGACCTGGTCGAGGCGTAAAAGGGTGTTGAAGACCTCTCTGTCGACCAGTGCGGCACTGTTGGTCAGGATGAGCGTCTCTTTGTTCCCTTTGATCTTGTCGATCTCCTCTATGAGCTCTTTAAGATGCGGGTAGAGGGTCGGTTCGCCGTTGGCGGTGAGGGTGATCTCGTCGATGTTGCTGTGCTCTTGAAGGGCTGCTTTAAGATCAGTGATGATCTCGTTGACGGTAGGGGTCTCGCTTTGGACGTCTACGGTTGCAGCGGGTGCAAGTTCACAGTAAAGACAGTCAAAATTACATTGTTTAAAAGCAGGGGAGAGGTCAATACCGAGAGAGACGCCAAATCGGCGTGAGTGAATAGGACCAAAAATAGTTTTCAAAAACGTGTCCTTTTTTACAAGAGAATCAAATGCTGTAAGAGTGAAGAATGATCTTCACTCTTGCCTTGAATCTTGGAGAGATTATTTCTTGCTGACGCGCTGGCACTCTTTAACAAAGTGAATCGCGTTTTCAACCGGGACATCCGGCAGGATACCGTGACCGAGGTTAAAGATGTGGCGCTCGCCGCCCATGGTCTCCTGGATGACCTCGACACAGGTTGTTGTCGCCTCTTTGGAGTAGAGACGGCACGGCTCCATGTTGCCCTGAAGGACATACTTGTCGCCAAGGTACTTTTTAGCCATTGCCATCGGCGTGGACCAGTCGACACCGAAGACGTCGAAGTTACCGTAAACAAGGCCGCGTTCGATGAAAGCTGCCACCCCTTTAGGGAACATGATGACCGGGATGTGCGGGTACTTCTCTTTAAGATACTCGGCGATCTCGACCATGTATTTCCATGAGAACTCGTCGTATTTGCCCGGTTCGATCGCCGCAGCCCAGGAGTCGAAGATCTGAACGACGTCAACACCGCTCTGGATCTGTTTTTCCATGTAGAGCTTGACCACTTCGGTCACTTTGGCAAGAATGTTGTGCAGCAGTTCAGGGTTTGAATAGAGCATCTTTTTACAGATGTTGTAGGTCTTGGTTCCCTGACCTTCGATCATGTAGGTTGCCAGCGTCCACGGCGCGCCCGTAAAACCGATAAGCGCTTTGTCGTCACCGCGCTCGTCGAGCTGTTTACGAAGCAGTTTAATGGTGTCATAGACGTAGGTCAACTTGTCGGCTGCCTCTTCGCCGCCGATAAGACGGTCAAGGTCCTCCTGAGAGGTAATCGGGTCGCTGAACTTCGGACCCTCATTTTTGACAAAAGAGAGGTCCATGCCCATCTCGTCCGGGATGACAAGAATATCGCTGAAAAGAATCGCCGCGTCGACGCCGACGATGTCAAGCGGCTGGATCGTGACTTCGGCTGCTTTTTCAGGGTCGTGGCAGAGGTTTAGAAAATTACCGGCTTCGGCGCGGACCTTCATGTACTCCGGAAGGTAACGGCCGGCCTGGCGCATCATCCAGACTGGGGTGTATGGTGTTGGTTTCCCAAAACATGCATCTACAAAAATCTTACTCATGGGGTGTCCTTTTTAAACTCGGCTATCGGCAAGTTTATTTATTTTAGAAGTGAGTATTGAAAGCGCAGTGAGAGGAATTACTTCCTTTTGCGTTCAAATCTCTTCTTTTCTGCCTTGTAAAAGGCAAGCTTTAGTGCCTTAGCGGCAAGCGTAGTAAAAGGAATTACTTCCTTTTGCGTTCAAATCTAATGTTTCCCTACTTTGTTAAGGAAAAAGAGGCCGACAGCGACGGCAGTGATCGAAAGGGCGAAGTAAAGCATCTCAAGGGCGCCGCTGTATTCGGTATGGCCGACCTTTTGGAAAAAGCCGACAACCAGAACCATGACGATGACTTTTGAGATCTTGTCTTTAAGCTGGTCGAGCGAGTGGATAGCCAGTATTTTACTGTCCTGGCCTTCCGTGTTTTTCGCGGCGTCGATCTCGGAGATAAAGAGCTCGTAAAGACCAAAGGCAAAGAGCAGCATGACCACACCGATAAGGTAGAGGTCTACCGCACCGATAATACCGCCGACGACATCTTCATGGAAATGTTCCGGATGCGCATGGTGCATGTAGGTAGAGATGACATAGCCGGCCGTGTTAAAAACATCGACACTGGCGACGACGAAAAGGATAATGGCACCCATAAGCCCAAATACTACCGCCAAAATAACCATGAAGCGTGTGCTCCATAAACCGTTTTCAAAGATTCTTTCCAACATTAGAGAGCCTCTTGCATCGCAACCCATTTTTGGGCAATACGGACAGCATTGGTCGCGGCACCGACACGCAGGTTGTCAGCGACGACAAACATGTGCAGGATATTGTCGCGGTAGAGGTCTTTTCTGATACGCCCTACAAAGGTCTCGTTTTTGTCAACACACTCCGCCGGCATCGGGTATTCCGATGCGGCAGGGTTGTCGATAATAACGATGTTTGGTGCTTTCGAGAGCAGTTCACGGGCTTCGGCAGCATCGACAGCGCTGTCGAATGTCAATGTCAGTGCCTCTGAGTGGCCGCGAAGGACAGGAACACGGACACAGGTTGCGCTCAGCTCGATGTTCTTGTGCATGATCTTTTTGGTCTCATTGACCATTTTGATCTCCTCTTTGGTGTACCCGTTGTCCTGGAAGACATCGATCTGAGGAATAACGTTCAGTGCGATCTGGTGGGCGAAGGCTTTGTGCTCCGCTTCGTCAAGTTTAAAGGCAAAAAAGGCCTGCATCTGCGTGACCAGCTCTTCCATGGCGAATTTACCGGCACCCGATGTTGCCTGGTAGGTACTGACGTCGACACGCTTAAGGTCATAGGCTTCGTCAAGCGGCTTAAGTGCCTGTACCATCTGGATCGTCGAACAGTTCGGGTTGGCGATGATTCCTTTGGCCTGCCATTTTGCAATGTCTTCCGGGTTGACTTCCGGCACGACAAGAGGCACCTCTTCGTCCATGCGGTAGTGGCTGGTGTTGTCGATGACGACGGCACCGGCTTCGACTGCGAAGGGTGCGTATTTGGCTGAGATCGACCCGCCTGCGGAGAAGAGAGCGATGTGGATCTCTTCTTCCTCAAAGATCGTCTCTGTCAGCTCTTTGATAACGATCTCTTTACCGTTGAACTCAACGGTGTTGCCGGCACTGCGACTGCTTGCCATTGGCACAAGTTTGTTGAGTGGAAAATCTATCTCTTCCAACACACGTAAGATCTCTTCACCGACTGCGCCGCTTGCACCGACAACAGCTACATTATAATTTGCCATTTTTTTTCCTTACACTCTACGTATATATAATAATTTATGAAAGCATAACCGATTGGTTTAAACGGTTATCCAATTTAAACGAAGATCACTTCTTAAAAAAGTGTATCGTTCCCGTTTTCATCGATCTTCGGCTGTTCTTGTGTCAAGTCACCGGTATCTTCGCGCTCATCTTCATCTTCTTCGATCTTAGGACAACGTGCGATGTTGACAACATCATCGCCTTTCACGATGTAGACACCCGAGGTGTTACGGCTTGACTTGGAGATACTCTGCATGTCCACACGGATCATTTTGCCCTCTTTGGTCAAGGCCATCATGTCCATGTTCTCATCGACCATAACGGCTCCGACAACACGGTTTCCGGTTTTCTGGTTAAGTTTCATCGCGATGACACCTGAACCGGCACGGTTGGTCAAACGGTATTCGGCAGCCGTGGTACGTTTACCGATACCTTTTTCACTGACGGTCAGGATCTCCTGCTCATCGCTGTCGATAACATTGGCATCGATAACGCGGTCATCGGCGTGTTTGAACTTAATACCACGAACACCACGGGTACTTCTACCCTGGTCACGCGTCTTATCGATCTCAAACTTGATACACTGCGCTTTCTTCGTCAGGATAAAGAGGTACTTGGTCTCTGCCGTTGCGATCTTCGCTGTGATCAGAGCATCGTTATCGTCAAGCACGATCGCGCGGACACCATTGCTTCTGATGTTCGAGAACTCGGAAAGTTTCGTACGTTTGACAATACCTTGCTTGGTAAAGAAGACCAGTGACTTCTCATCGCTGAAGTCGGTTGTCGGTAAGATCGAACGGATCTTTTCGTCCGGAAGCAGGTTGACCAGGTTGACGACTGCCTTGCCTTTCGCTGTACGTGAACCCTCAGGGATGCGGTAGACTTTTAACCAGTGCAGTTGACCGCGGTCGGTGATAAAGAGCAGGGTGTCATGGGTCATACAGGTAAAGAAGCTCTTAATGAAGTCATCATCGTAGGTCGTTACGGCTGTTTTTCCTTTACCGCCGCGGCGCTGTTTCTCGTAGAGAGCCAACGGTACACGCTTGATGTAGCCGCGGTGTGTAATGGTAACGACCATCGGCTCATTTGGAATGAGGTCTTCGATGTCGATGTCATCGTAGTTGTCTTCGATAGATGTACGGCGTTTGCCTTCGTACATCTCATGAACTTCGCCTAACTCATCGCTGATAATTCCTTTAAGGACCTCTTCGCTTTTGAGGATAGACTCAAGGTATTCGATGAGTTCAAGGACTTCGCGAAGTTCGTTTTCGATCTTCTCACGTTCAAGACCGGTAAGCTTTTGAAGACGCATGTCCAAAATAGCCTGGGCCTGGATAGCTGAGAAGTCAAACTCGCTGATCAGACCCTCTTTTGCCTCTTCGGTATTTTTACTGGCACGGATAAGCTTGATGATCTCATCGATGTGGTCGAGGGCTTTTTTGAGACCCTCTAAGATGTGTGCTTTGGCTTTGGCTTTTTCAAGGTCAAAGATCGTACGGCGGATAATAACCGTTTTACGGTGGTTCAAGAAGTGTTGAAGCATCTCAGTCAAGGCAAAGATACGCGGTTCCTGGTTGTAGATGGAGAGCATGATAATACCGAAGGTCGTCTGCATGTTAGTCGACTTAAACAGGTTGTTCAGAACGATCTCGCTCATCGCTTCGCGTTTGAGTTCGATGACAACGCGAATACCCTCACGGTCAGACTCGTCTCGGATGTCAGAGATACCGTCGATCTGCTTGTCTTTGACCAGGTTGGCGATACTCTCGATCAGTCGTGCTTTGTTGACCTGGTAAGGGAGTTCATCGATAACGATGATGTCTTTTTTACCTTTGATCTCTGTATGTGTTTTTGCACGTACTTTAATACGTCCGCGGCCTGTCTCATAGGCATCAAGGATACCCTTCTTACCGAAAATGGTACCACCGGTCGGGAAGTCAGGTCCCTGAATGTGTTCCATCAGTTCCACGAGTGTTACATCCGGGTTTTCAAGCATCAGGCGAAGTGCTGAGATGATCTCATGCGGATTGTGCGGCGGAATGTTGGTCGCCATACCGACCGCGATACCGGATGAACCGTTGATCAGCAGGTTGGGTACACGCGTCGGTAATACGTCCGGTTCTTGAGTCGTGCCGTCGTAGTTGTCGATCATGTTGACGGTCTCTTTGTCGAGGTCTTTGAGCATCTCTCCGGCATACTTGGTCATACGTGCTTCGGTATAACGCATCGCTGCCGCGTTGTCGCCGTCGACAGAACCAAAGTTACCCTGGCCGTCTACAAGTTCCATACGCATTGAGAAAGGCTGTGCCATACGGACAAGTGCATCGTAAACCGCTGTGTCACCGTGCGGGTGGTACTGACCGATAACATCTCCGACGATACGTGCAGACTTCTTATATTTGGCACCGGCTGAAAGGTTCAGCTTGTCCATTGCGTACAGGATACGGCGGTGAACAGGTTTTAGACCGTCACGAACATCTGGAAGAGCACGGCCGATGATAACACTCATCGAGTAGTCGAGGTAGCTCGCCTTTAGCGTGTCTTCAATGTTAATGTTTTCGATATCACTGTTTTCTATCAAGTCGCTCATTTACGTACCTTTGAAGCAAAATTTGGGTGATATTACAAGAAAATGGCTTAAAGGCACCTCTAAATGCCGTATAAGGCACAATTCGTGTTTTTAAGGTTCGTTTAAAAAATACAAAAAAGCCATATTTTTGAAATATAGTGCATTTTTATTTTGTGATTTACAAGATAAAGAGACTGGACAGAAGTGCTCTATATAAATATAGTTAGTTCATTGGCGCATAAGAATATCTGCACTAAAAAGTGATTAAAAAATAAGCAACTAAATCGGAGGGGGACTACAATTTTGTCATATACTAGCGGTTGAAATTAACTTAAAAGGAGTAAGAATGAAAAAGTTCTTATTGGCTCTTCTTCTTTTGCCGACATTCGTGTTTGCAGAAGATACACTCAATACAGGTGATACAGCATGGATGATGGTTTCGACGGCATTTGTACTGTTGATGACACCTGCAGGTCTTGCACTCTTCTATGCAGGTATGACACGTAGTAAAAATATTCTTAATACGTATGCAATGATATTAGGTGCATTTGTTGTCGCTTTTGTTGTCTGGATCGTTGCGGGTTATTCAATCGCATTCGGTACGGCTGACAGCGCAATGGTGCAAAATGTTTTTGGTGGTTTAGGCAATGTTATGCTTAACGGAATCGCTTGGAATGACTTAAGCGGTACTTATCCTGCTTACGTATTTATCGTATTCCAGGGTACATTTGCGGCTATTACTGTTGCGATCGCTGCGGGTTCAGTGATCGAGCGTATTAAGTTTTCGACTTGGTTGGTGTTTGTAGCTGTATGGGGACTTGTTGTTTATGCTCCGATTACGCACATGGTATGGGGTGGCGACGGTGCACTTCTTTTTGATGCCGGTGCACTTGACTTTGCCGGTGGTACTGTTGTTCACATGAATGGTGGTCTTGCTGGTCTTGTTCTGGCATTCCTTGTTGGTAAACGTAACGGTTACCCTACAACAGCGATGAAGCCTGCAAGTGTTATCTTGACTGCTGTCGGTGCTGCTCTTCTATGGTTCGGTTGGTACGGATTCAACGGTGGATCTGCATTCGGTGCAAACGAAATCGCCGGTCTTGCTTACATGACAACAACGATCTCTGCTTCTATCACAGCAATCACATGGATGGCGCTTGAGTGGTTCGTGTACAAAAAGCCGACACTTCTTGGTGCAGCTACAGGTGTGATCGCCGGTCTTGTCGCTATTACTCCGGCAGCCGGTTTTGTTAGCGTCGGCGGTGCATTCGCTATCGGTATCATCGGTACTGTTATCGCCTTCTACGGTGTTGTTGTAATGAAGAAGAAACTGGGTTATGATGACTCTCTTGATGCATTCGGTGTACACTTCCTGGCGGGTCTATGGGGTGCTATCGCAACAGGTATCTTCGCTCTTAACGACCAAGACCTTCTTTGGGATGGTCCACTTAAGGCGAGCGGTGACCGTATGGGACAACTTCTTGTTCAGTTCGAATCAGTTCTGGTTGTCGGTTTGTTCACACTTGTCGGTACGGTTGTGGTTTACTACATCGCGGTACTATTGACAGGCGGTAAACGTGTAAGTGAAGACGATGAGTCTATGGGTCTTGACGAAGCGGTACACGGTGAGCGTGGATTCAACCTGTAAGGGTTGGTCTTAGCTATACTCTAATGTCAAAAGTGTATAATGCACTTATGATTTAGAAAAATTATCAGGAGATAAATTTATGAAAAAAATTGAAGCAGTTATTAAACCGTTCAAATTAGAAGATGTAAAAGATGCATTGGCTGAGATCGGTATTACTGGTATGACAGTAAGTGAAGTAAAAGGTTACGGCCGTCAAAAAGGTCATAGCGAACTTTACCGTGGTGCTGAATATGTTGTTGACTTCCTACCGAAGATCAAGATGGAGATGGTTGTAACAGACGAGCAGGTTGATGAAGTTGTCAACACTGTTGCTGAAGTTGCGGCTACAGGTAAGATCGGTGACGGTAAGATCTTTGTTTCTGATATCGAGAAAGTTATCAGAATTAGAACTGGCGAAACAGGTCCAGACGCAATATAAGGTGTAGCTTCGGCGCATCTTGCACAAAAGTTCAACACTCGGCGTACTGATTGTACGCTGTCGGTTGAACGTTTTGCACAATCTACACCCAATCTACAACTTATATAGTTTGTAGCAATACTCTAAACTCCCCGACACAATACATCAAAAACTTAACACTTCTTTCCGTAAACCACTATTCAATACCCACTTTAAACTAGTATTTCTGATGCTTTGTATAAAATTACAAAAATGTCGTTCCTTCGGGGAAGGTCGGCAAACTCTACAAAGGCTTTATGTGCTCGAATCGGATTTTACTTATATTATAGACACCTTCTTTACCCTTTTTGCGATGACCTTGATCATCTTTATGGTACCGGGATTTGCCATGTTGGAGGCGGGCCTTGTCCGCACAAAAAATGTGACATCAGTCCTGACGATCAATACGATGATCTATGCTGTCGCTTCACTTGCATTTTTGATCATAGGCTATAAATACGCTTTCGGCTCCTGGGAAAAAACAAGCATGAGCATGTGGGCGGCGTTTTTGTTCCAGATGGCCTTTGTCGGCAAGACGGTCAACATCATGAGCGGCGGTGTAAGTGAACGTGTCCGCATTATTCCGCTGGCGATCTTTACGGTGGTCATGGGTGCCTTTATCTACCCGACTATTGTTAACATCTCCTGGGGTGCAGACTTCTTAAACGGTACCTTTCTTGACCTGAACATGTATGACCTTGCCGGCTCGACCGTGATCCACTCGACCGGGGGTTGGGCACTGTTAGCTGCCATTATCGTTATCGGTGCACGTAAGGGTCGTTATGTCGGTGACAAGATCCGTGTTATTCCGGCTTCGAACATTCCACTGGTTGTGCTGGGTGCCTTTTTACTGTGGATCGGCTGGTTCGGATTTAACGGCGGTTCTGTCGGTTCGATCGCGTCCAAAGAGAATGCGGATGCCGTTGCCTTGACGATTATGAACACCAACACGGCGGGCCTTGCCGGGGCAATAATCGCGGGTGTCCTGATGTATATGCGTTACCGTCTTTTCGATATTACGATGATTTTGAATGGGGCATTGGGCGGTCTTGTTGCGGTGACGGCCGGACCGGACCTTTATGATATGTATACACCGATCCTGGTCGGTGCAATCGGCGGTGCCCTGGTTGTCTTTGCGGTCCCTCTGTTTGACAGACTTCGCTTGGACGACCCGGTCGGAGCGCTGTCGGTCCACCTCGTCAACGGTATTTGGGGGACATTGGCTGTCGGTATTTTTGTGGCCGATGTCTCTTTTATGGACCAGCTTAAAGGGGTGGTCGTCGTTGCTGCATTTGTGTTCCCTGTGTCGTATGCTATTTTGTCGCTCATCAATATGGTTGTGAAGTTCAGAGCCACGGATGATATGCAGGTCGAGGGGATGGATGTCGGCGAGTGCGGGGTCGAAGCATACCCAGAATTCAAACGCGCCATCTAATTTAAAAGTTCCAGCTTCGGCGCATCTTGCGTCCAATTCAGACTCTCCACGCACAGCAGTGCGCTATCGGTCTGAATTAAACACAATCTACACCAAAACAAGGGTACCGCTCGCGTAGCGATGTTTCCTCGACATCTGAAATTTTTATCTGTTTAATAGCTGGTTAAGATGAGCTTTGCCATCTTTTCAACGTCACTCTTTCTTTTACTCTGAACAACAAAAACCTCTACTCATCAAACAAGCCAAATCGGCTGTAACTCTGGAACTATAGGGCTCAAAACATCTTCTATAAACTCTCCTTACTCACGACAAATAGTACCGCTGCCTCTTGGTCAGTGGTGTAGTTTTAGCTTTAACGGGCGAATATTGGAAAATTTTTAAAATGTGATGCAGGAATGATATTGGAGTGTTAAGATGAGATATAAAATAAAAGGAAAGATGATGAAAAAACAAACTACTCTGGCGGCCACGACGGCCCTCCTTATGCTGCTCCTTGGCGGGTGCGGTACCGACAGTTCAACCCAGATCGTATATAAGACGGTTAACCAGGCGCCCCTTGCCGATGCGGGTGCAGGCCAGTTGGTCCTGACCGGGTCTGCAGTGACCCTTGATGGCTCAGGCAGCATTGATGTAGAAGCAAGTCCCTTGGCCTACAGTTGGAGTATCGCTTCTGCTCCTGCAGGAAGCAGCGCGAGCTTAAGCGATGCGACTATCGTTAACCCGCAGTTTACGCCGGACCTGAACGGTGAGTATGTTGTCTCACTTACGGTCAACGATGGTACCGAAGACAGCGCTGAGCAGAATGTGACGGTTGTCGCCTCAAACCTGCCCGATCTTTCTGTCACAGTCGATTCTGTTATAAGTGAAAACTTGACAGTCAGGTTTAATTACACCGTAACAAATCAAGGGGCAGTCAGTCTGGTTAACCCATCGGACTATAATCTAAGCTTTTGGAGTGATGCAGCAACGCAGCCGAACTTGAACGACACGAATATGACCTGTAGTACTACGCTCAGTGCGGTACTGGCTCCCAATGAAACCTACAGCGGGACCCTTCTCTGTGCCGATGCTGCTCAACAAGGTACAGCGTACGCGGGTGTAGATGTTAGCGGCGCTATCGATGAAGTCTATGAAACCAACAACATGTCACCGGGATTTGTCTGGGCTTTTGTTAATGTAGCACCGGTTGCTGATGCAGGTGTAGACAAAATTAATTTTTTGGTGGGAGTTTTGTCAAGATTAAGCGGTTTAGCAAATGACTTGAATCGTGATGATACCTTGACCTACAGCTGGAGTGTCTTGTCGGCGCCGGCAGGAAGCAGCTTGGCTCTCCTAAGTGATGAGACCACGTTGACGCCGGGGTTCACACCGGATGTTGCGGGGGACTACGTACTTTCGTTTACAGCAAACGATGGTACATTGGACAGTGTAGCTTCTACTGTCAACTATAGTGCGATAGATTTTGGAACGAACATCAGTGGCGACACGCCGTTGACCATTCCAGCGTATAGCCCTTCACCGATTGAGATCAACTCCACCATCACCATCACAGGCGGTGTGGCATCGGTCCAGTACGTCAGAGTGTTTGTCGATATAGACCATACGCGTGATATGGACTTGATTCTTACACTGATAGCGCCGGATGGTACGAGAGTAGCATTGAGTTTTGGAAACGGCGGCTGGGGCTACGATTATACCAATACACTCTTTGAAGACTTTGCCACCACGTCGATAGTTTCAGGTCTCGCGCCGTTCAACGGTGTGTATATTCCGCAAGCGAGCCTCGCCGGCGTAAACGGCCAGCCGGCAGACGGCAACTGGACATTAAATATTGTTGACAGGTATACTGGTCAAGAGGGAGGAACGCTCAACAGCTGGGCGATCGATATCTCTGATGTTCTGCCGCTTGGCGTCAGTGCAGGTAGTAATCAGACTACCACAGTAGGTACCTTGGTACAGCTTGACGGCAGTGCTTCCACAGGTGTCTCAAGTTACAGCTGGAGTTTTGTCAGTATGCCTGCCGGCAGTACGGCAGCGTTTAACGATGCAACAATCGTCAATCCAACGTTTACACCTGATATTAACGGAATCTATGTCGTTGAGTTGAATGTCAGTGACGGCACCGATACGTTATCAGAGACAGTCTCTATCGGAGCGTATTCGACTATTACAACGTATAGCAGTACAGCAACTGTGGCCATACCAGATAGTAACCCTGCAGGTGTAAGTTCTCCAATTACAGTAGCAGATACCGGTGCGGTTGGAAAGATCATCGTTACGGCAAACATCACCCATACATGGGATGGTGATCTTTCTCTCTACCTGGTCTCTCCATCGGGTACGCAGGTTGCTTTAAGTCTACTAAGAGGCGGCGGCGGTGATAACTACACGGCAACAGTATTTGACGATAATGCCGCTACACCTATTGCATCGGGTGCAGCTCCGTTTACGGGCAGCTTTATACCAGAGCAGGCACTCTCAACCATGATAGGTGAAAATATCTCCGGAACATGGGAGTTGTTTGTAGTGGATTCAGCATCTGCAGATACCGGTACCATTGACAGCTGGGATCTGACGCTCTTGCATTAACAGCGCATAGATGATGGCATAAAAGTTACTTTTTATGCCATACCTGTTTTTGCCTGCTTACTACATCTAACGCTTCTGTAACACTTCTCTCTGTATAATCTTTTTATGAAAATCCGCCTGACCAAATCTTTTTTATACTCTCTTCTCTTGCATGGAACCATTGTCTTGCTGCTTGTTACGCTTTTTATGGTGTCAAAGCGTGAAGAGAACGCGGGCGGCGAGAAGCGGTGCAAGATTATGCTGACGCAGGTCTGTGCGTGTCCGCCTGCAAAGGCAGAGGCCAAGCCTTCTGTCGCAGAGAAACAGAAAAAGCCGCAGACGAAGAAACAACAGGTCAAAAAAGAGCCGGTTCCTGTGGTCA
The DNA here is from genome assembly GCA_041553195.1 of Sulfurimonadaceae bacterium. GTDB lineage: Bacteria > Campylobacterota > Campylobacteria > Campylobacterales > Sulfurimonadaceae > Sulfonitrofixus. Next base: position 27,284 of record JBFEJN010000013.1, on the reverse strand, counting down.
AAGAGCCGGTGCCCTTTGTCAAAGAAGAGGTTGTGGTTCAAGCGCTTCCGGAGGTCGAGGAAGAGGTGGTTGAAGAGGTCGTTCTTGAGGAAGAGCGTGTCGAGAAGGAAGAGCTTGTAGAAGAGGTGATGGTCGTGTCTGAGGCAGAGGCGGCACTTTCTTCGCCGGCACAAGAGGCCATTGCAACCCCGGCGGCCGAAGAGATCAGTCCGGAAGATGCCTATGTCAACGCCCATATCTCAGAGATCATGGCACTGCTCAGAAAAAACCTCTACTACCCGCGAATGGCCAGAAAACGGGGAATCCAGGGAAAAGTGCTGGTGCGTTTTGAACTTCTGCAGAACGGAGAGATTCAGCATATCGAGGTGTTGGAGTCAGGACGCGATATTTTGGCACGGGCAGCGGTGACGACGATAGAGAGGCTCGATGGGAAATTTCCGTTTCCCGAGGAGACGTTGGTCTTGAATGTCCCTATTATGTACGAGCTTAACTAAGGGACTCAATATTGCTTAACGGCATCCAAACCATAGTTTATCTATAATACCGCCAATACTATACAAGGACGCACCAGTGAGCATTTACAGAGAATACGATATCCGCGGGATTTTTGAAAAAGAGTTGAACGAAGAGAGTGTGACGAAGATCGGCTATGCCCTTGCTAAACGCATTAAGGGGGAGTATGTCGCAGTCGGTTACGATGCCCGTTCCCACTCTCCGGCACTGTTTTCATACCTGGTCGCCGGTTTGAATGCCGGCGGGAAAACGGTTCTTGGGATGGGTCTGGTCCCGACACCGGTCAACTACTTTACCAACTATCAGGAGTGGGGCGGTGTCACCCCTTCTGCCTCTGTGATGATCACGGGCTCGCACAACCCGCCGGAGTACAACGGTCTCAAGATCACGGTTGACAAGGCACCGTTCTTCAGTGAAGATATCTATGCACTCGGCCGCGAAGTCGAGTCCATGGACGTTCCTGCGGCAGTTGAACGCAAGGTCATTGAGATCGATGCGTTGGGACGTTACAAAGCCTTTATGCTCAAAGAGTTCGCCCACCTCAAAGGAATGAAAGAGCGCATCGTCTATGACTGCGGAAACGGCGTCGCAGGTGTCTCCATCGTCGATATCTTTGCAGGACTCGGTCTCAATGCCAAGGGCATCTACACCGACCCGGACGGCACCTTCCCGAACCACCACCCCGACCCATCTGACGAACATAACCTCGAAGATGTCAAAAAGCTGCTCGAAGCGGAGGGGGACATCGCCTTCGCTTACGACGGGGATGCCGACCGTATCGCCGTGTTGACGCACAAGAACAACATCAAGGGCGACCAGATGGCGCTGCTCTACTCCATGACCATGGAAAACCCGACGGTCATCGGTGAGGTGAAGTGTTCGCAGGTGATGTACGACGAGTTGGCCAAGCGCGGTGCGACGGCTATTATGTACAAAACAGGCCACTCGAACCTCAAAGTCAAGATGAAAGAGACCAACGCCGACCTCGCCTGTGAAGTGAGCGGCCATATCTTCTTTAAAAACCGCTATTTCGGTTACGATGATGCCATCTACGCAACACTGCGTATGCTGGAGCTTATCCATGACGGCATCGATCTGGATGCGGAGCTGGCCAAACTGCCGCAGGTCTTCTCCACCGAAGAGATAAAGGTCGAGACGACGGAACAGGAGAAGTTCCCGTTGATGGAGGCGGTGAAAAAAGCGCTTCAGACACCACCGGCAGATTTCCCGGCGATCAAAGAGATCATCACGGTCGACGGCGTCCGTGTCGTCTTTGAAAAGGGGTGGGGACTGGTCCGCGCGAGCAACACGACCCCGGTGCTGGTCACCCGTTTTGAGTCGACTGAACTTTCTGAAGCAAAACGGTATGAAGAGGCTTTGAACAGACTCATCGCCGATGCGAAAAGTACACTGTAGCGATGCTGTTTTATCCGACGCTTTTTTTGAGTCTGCTCTATTTCAAGATCTTTCGAGTACGGCGTCAACACGAAAAGGTTCCGTTTTGGACACATGTCAAAGGGCTTTTGACCATTGTCTTTAGCGCTGCATTGATCATTGTCGGTGCCCTTGACACACCGTGGTACATCCTCTTAGGGGCTGTGGTCGTTATGAATATTATGGCGAGTCTTATGATCACCACGGTACAATTAGGGATCTTTATTGATGGTCGACCGCTATTCAAGATCTCTGCGGTTTATCGTCTGATGCCGCTGTTGGCACTGCTGGTCATCACCGGTTCTGCCGCGACCATTACGACATATTATTTAGGATAGTCCATGAAAACACACTCTTTATTAATGCCACTCGACATGCACGTTCACCTTCGCGACGGTGAGATGCTCCAGAACGTTGCCAAACTCACTTCGTACACCTTCTCGGGTGCGGTTGTCATGCCAAACCTTGTCCCGCCTGTCAAAACACGCGAGCAGCTCCTTGCCTATAAAGAGCGTATTATGTTCGCCTGCGGTCTTGAGATCAGTGACGATGAGTTCGATGAGTTTGCGCTTGAAGACGAGGGGTTGAGCGGCGGCGATTTTGAACCGCTGATGACCCTTTTTTACGACAACTACTCCGAAGAGTTTCTTGATGATGTCCGTGACGAGATCTTTGGCGTAAAACTCTACCCTGCCGGGGTCACGACAAACTCAGAAGGCGGTGTGAGCGCATTTGACATCGAAGCGATGCGTGAGACGCTTGAAGCGATGGCCCGCATGGATATTCCACTGCTTGTGCATGGTGAGACAGACGGTTTTGTGATGGACAGAGAAGCCGAGTTTATGAACATCTATGAACTACTCGCTTCCAACTTCCCGGACCTCAAGATCGTGATGGAACACATTACGACCAAAGCGGCTGTCGATATGCTCGACAAATACCCTAACCTCTATGCTACGATCACGGTACAGCACCTGCTTATAACACTTGATGACGTTGCCGGGGGTATGTTGAGACCGCACCTCTTCTGTAAACCGATCGCAAAACGCCCCGAAGACAGAGAGGCACTGCTCAACGTCGCGTTGAACGCACACCCGAAAGTGATGTTCGGTTCAGACTCGGCACCCCACCCGCAGCACGCCAAAGAGTCCTGCGGCTGTGCCGCCGGTGTCTTTACCGCGCCGATCGCATTGCAGGTGTTGTGTGAGCTCTTTGACAAACACGGTAAACTGGACAACCTGCAGAGCTTTGTGTCGGACAATGCGCAGAGTATTTACGGCATCTGCCCTGAGTTCAAAGAGGTTGTGTTGGTAGAAAAACCGTTTACGGTTCCGGCCAAGTATGGCGAAGTCGTACCAATGTATGCCGGTGAGACGATCGGCTGGAGTATCGAAGACGTCCTCTAAGACGTCGGTGCGCTCTGCGCGCCAGAAAATGAGTAAGAGGTATGATCTTGTTATCTTTGTTACTGTATTCATATGCTCTCTCTGCCTCTTTTAAAGGGGACCTCTTTGCCTAATATCCTGCTGCTCGAAGACGATCTGCTTTTGGGCGAGACCCTTGAGGACCTGCTCGATGAAGAGGGTTACCATCTGACCTGGTGTAAAAACGGTCAAGAAGCTCTGGATGCCTCTTTCAATGCGAAGTTCGATCTCTATATTTTCGACATCAATGTACCGCTGATCAATGGTCTGACCCTTCTGGATGAACTGCGCAGTGCCGACGACATGACCCCGGCGATCTACCTGACATCACACCAGGAAAAATCGGTCATGAAAGAGGGTTTTCAAAAGGGGGCTGATGACTTTGTGAAAAAACCTTTTGACAGTGATGAACTGCTGCTGCGGATCGCAGCACTGTTGAGGCGGACGCAGCGTCAGGTGAGCGAATGCATCGGTGCGCTCTGCATCGACCCGGAGCGTTTTGTGATCTGCGAGGACAAGGTCGAGTTGACCCTCTCCAAAAAGGAGTATACACTTTTGGCTCTGTTGATGGAAAGCGAGGGCAAGACCGTCTCCAAAGAGATGATCATCGATGCGCTCTGGCCGCATAATGCGAGTGTCAGTGACGGCTCTATCCGTGTTTTGATCAACCGTCTCAAGCAGGAACTCACCTCGGTTGAGATCCAAAATGTCCGTGGCATAGGGTATCGTCTTGTTTCGTAATGTACAGGTAACGATCTTTCTCTTTTTTGTCATCACGAGTTTGTTGATACTGACACTGTTCTACTTTTTGCAAGCGGCTATTGCACTGCCTTATCTCATCGGTATGACAGTTGTTGTGGTCGTGTTGGCCGGCGTCGCGATCGCCAAACTCTCTATTGAGCCTCTCCGCGAACATTTCAACCAGCTTGAGCACTTTTCCAAAGAGATCCTGCATGAGTTGAACCTGCCCATCAACACCATCATGACCAACACCTCGATGTTGAAAAAGAACATCGAAGATGAACGTGCGCTCAAACGTTTCAGCCGTATTGAGGCGGCCTGTGCGATGTTACAGGAGCGCTATAAAGAGCTCGATTACCTGATCAAAAAGCAGATGCAGCATGAACAGGTCGAACGTTTTGATGTGGCTGCTCTTGTCGATGAACGTCTGCGTCTTCTCAAACCGCTTTACAGTCACGTCTCGTTCAGCGAGGATTTAGAAGCGATTAGTGTAAATATCGATAGAATAGGACTTTCAAAAGTCATCGATAACATTATAGACAACGGGGTGAAATATTCACCGCAAAATGCGACGATAAAGATCGTCGCTCGCGATAATAAACTCAGTATTATTGATAACGGCCGGGGTATGGACGAGGTCGAGATCTTTCAGATCTTTGACCGCTATTATCAGAGTGATGAGAATGACCTGGGTTTTGGTATCGGACTGGGTTTGGTCAAAAATTATTGTGACCGATACAAGATAAAACTGCATGTGGCGTCTAAAAAAGATGAAGGCACCACCATGCAGCTAGATTTTTCAGGGGTAGTATAGATGGATACAACAGCTTGGTTGGCGTTGGCAGAAGAGGCGCTTGACTATGGTGTCATGGGGACGCTTGCATTGATGAGTGTGGTCGCTTTATGGATGTTCATAGAACGTATGATGTTTTACAAAAGTATACGACTCGAAGAGTATGACAACAAAGAGCTTTTAGAGATCGACCTCACGGATAACCTTTCGGTACTTTCTGCCATTGGAGCGAATGCGCCTTATGTCGGACTGATCGGAACGATTATCGGTATTATGATCACCTTTTACGGGCTTGGCGAAGTGGGGACGGTTGACACCAAAAAGGTGATGACAGGTCTTGCTCTGGCACTCAAAGCAACGGCATTCGGTATTGTCGTGGCCATCCCTGGGATTGTCTTTTACACGATAGCAATGCGTAAAGTCGAACGTCTGAGTGCGATCTGGGAAGCAAAGTTCTCCAAAAAAGAGACGGATGTTTAATGAAACAGCGTAAAAAATTCGATCAGATCAATGTTATTCCGATGATCGATATTTTGTTGGTGCTTCTTGTCATGGTCATCACAACGGCGACGTTTATCAAGCAGGGGATCTTGCCGATCGAACTTCCTGATGCCAGCTCCTCTGAGAAAAAAGAGGACAAGAAAGAGTTCGACATCTACATTACGAAAGAGGGTAAATACCATCTTGACAAAAAAGAGATCTCGCTTGCGGAGCTCGAAGACAGACTTCGAGAGATCGGTAAAGAGCAGACAGTGGTCCTTCGTTCTGACAAAGAGGCAAATTTTCAGCATTTTGTCAGTGTCATGGACATTTTGAAAAAGTTGGAACATAAACAACTTTACATCGTTACAAAAGAGTAACGATGTTGGTCCGACTCTTTGAACCGGCACTTTGGCTGTTACATAGAGTCTCTTCTACTACTAAAAATATTTTGCTTCTTGTAAGCGCACTTCTTCTTGTGTTAGGATTCAGCCTTTATATTCTGTATTATGGGCTCTATCATACGATCTATCTGGACATTCTTTTACTTTTTTTGCTCTCATGGGTCTACTTCTATATTGCCAATATGTACAGTATACAAAAGAGTATTGCACAACTCAAAGAGACACTCGACGACGTGGCGCATGGAAAATACAGTTCCCGCATTCATGATCTGAGCGCAAGTGAGTTTGACTTTGCCCTGGAAGAGGGAAACATGATGCTCGGCTCTTTGGAAAACAAAAGCACCTTTCTCGAAGAGTATAAACGCGTTGTCGATGCAAGCTCACCGTTGGTTAAAACCGATATCAAGGGGCATATCACCTATGTGAACGAAGCGTATGAAAAACTTAGCGGGTACCGGAAGGATGAACTCCTGGGACAGTCCCATGGACTTGTCCGTTCTGAGACGACCAGTAACAGTTATCTTGAAGCATTTTGGAAAAAAATTTTAAACAAAGAGGTCTTTAAAGGCGAATTCGAAAACATCGACAGCCGGGGCAAGCACTTTTATGTGGAATCGACGGTTGTGCCGATCTTGAATGAAAAGGGTGAGATCCATGAGTTTATTGCCATTATGTTTGACATTACCGCGCGTAAAGAGCAGGAGCGTGAACTTGAACGTCAACTCTATATCGATACGTTGACAGGACTCCCAAACCGAACCGCGCTGCATAAAGCGATCGAACATCATGAAGGTAACAAGCTGATGTTGATCAATATTGATGATTTCAACACCGTCAATACAATCTATGGCGAAAGCATCGGTGATCAGCTGGTCATCGAACTTGGCAAAAAACTTCAGAATATGCTAGCCGGTCATAATCTGGTCGTGTACCGTCACAGCGGGGACGAGTTTGCTATTTTGGCCAACGAGAAGACACCTGACGATTTTTTTAAAGAAGATGCCATCTTAATAGCCCATCAACTCAATCCTGTCGATCTGCAGTGCGGAGCGCATGCCATTACTGTCCGTGCACGTATTGGTACTGCACGCGGCTCACGAAGCGGAAATCCGCGTTCGTTGGTCTCTATGGCCACACTTGCGCTGCGTGAGGCTAAAAAGTCCAAGCAGGCGTATTGCTTTTATTCGGAAGTCGTCGATAATGTTTTGCACCTCGAAGAGAACCTCTTGACCCTGGAGATGTTGGAGTCCGCCTTGAAAAACAAACAGGTACAGGTCCATTTTCAGGCGATTGCGAATACGGCAGTAAACGAGGTCGAAAAATTTGAGGCACTCGTACGCATCGTCGATGGACAGGGGAAAACGCACTACCCTAATGAGTTTATTGCGATCGCAAAGGGTGCTCGTTTGTACAGCAAGCTCTCGCAAGAGGTTTTTTTACAGACCTTGGACGTGGCACAAAAAAATCCGGCGTATGAGTTCTCGTTCAACATCGAGATGGCAGATATCCTTGACCCGCGGACCAGCCAGTTTATACTCCACAACCTTCGGGAGTCCAACTGCGCTGAGCGCATTGTCTTTGAATTGGTGGAATCAGAAGAGCTCGAGGGCAGTGAACAGGTCTACCATTTTTTTAAACTGATCAAACAAGAAGGCTCCAAGATCGCTATCGACGACTTTGGCAGCGGGTACTCCAATTATGCCTACCTGATGAAACTGGGCGTTGACATTGTCAAGATCGATGGTTCGCTTGTTGCAGACATTACCTCCAACTTGAACAACAAACGTATTGTAAAGTCTATTATTAACATTATCCATGACCTGGGTATGAAGGTGGTGACAGAGTTTGTTCAGGACAAAGAGACCTATCAGATGGTGGTACTGTTAGGTACCGACTATGCTCAGGGCCATTTTATTGAAAAAGCGACAGGTATCGACGTCAAAACACTACTGTGTCGCTGATCGAAGTCGTAAACTCTATTTGAAACTGGCGACGACACCGGCATAAAGTCCTTTGTAATGCATATCGGCTGTAAAACTGTCAACGTCGCTGCCCCGAAGGTCGTAATAACTCTCCCGATAGCCGATTTCAAAGCCGCCTCTCGTACTCTCATCGATGTCCAGGAGCAGGTCCATCTTGGCTCGTATATCATATAGATTCGAATCGCCGAAGATATAGACTTCGCTTTCAAACTCAAATCCCATCTGTACACTGGGGAGCTCATACCGCGATGTTAAAAAGAGCATCGGGATGGACTTGTCTCCTCTGTCGCCGACTTGAAGCGGCATGATGAGCTCAACGTTATAGGCGTAGTCGAAAGATTTGATCCCTCCGCCTATACCGACACTCGGGTATGGCTCTTCTTCAAAAAACTCATAGTAGAGATAGACATCGTAGACATTATGCGAGAGACTGGACTCCCAGGCACTGTCATTAAAAAGATCGATAAAATTTTGATATTCGGGCGGAATATCGGCACTTTCAAGGTGCAGTTTGGAGTCGCCGCCGGTGTTTACCCGGAGATATTGCAGTCGTAGTTTCGGCAGATAGCCGATCGTGCTTTTAAAATCACCCCAGAGATAGAACTGCCCGCTGTTTTTCAGATCGATCTCGGAGTAGGAGCCTTTGAAACCCTCATCGACATATTCGATTCTGCCTTGCGCTGCGGTGTAAAAAAGACCGGTTCCCATGTCGATCTCAAGGTCGATAGCCAAAAGAGAACTGGTCGATAGAACCGTCATCATAGAAAATAGTTTCATCATAAAATATCCATAATATATAAAAAAAAATTATATCTGACTCTCTATGAGTATTTGGTTAAATCGGGATCAACACGATACCTATAGAAGGCCGGAAGCAATTTTCTTTTATAATCTGTCTATGCGACTCATAATAATGATCTTGGTACTGTTTTTAGGCGCTGCTGCTGTGGATTGGACGCTGGTCAAAGAGAAAGATGGCATTACGGTCCATACGCGTCCAGTGGAGGGTTCGGACTTTTTAGAGTTCAAAGGCGAGACGGTGGTAGAGGGCAGGGTAGACACTTTAGTCGCTATTCTCTATGACACGCCGTCCGCTCCTCAATGGCTGCACCAGTGTGATTTCGCAATGACGATCGGGCAGTTGGCGTTCACAGACAACTACACGTTTCAGACCTATGACCTTCCTTTTCCTGTGCGTGACCGTCAGGTCATACTGCATGCTCTGTTGAGCTATAGCGGTAAGACTGCACGGCTCGATCTCCAAGAAGAGAATGCTTTTTGCCATCACAAAACGGACAGCCGGTGTCTGAAAGTAAAGGCAGCAAAAAAGGTCTGGATAAGCAAGTCTCGCGGTTTTTATATGTTGGAACCGGTGGATGAAGAGAGGTGCAGGGTGACATGGCAGCAGCATATTGAACCGGGCGGGACCATACCGGAGTGGTTGGTCAATGCACTGATTGTGGATATGCCTTATAACTCGCTGCTAAGACTGCATGAACAGGTCAAAAATGGGCAATATCGTCAGATCGACCGGGCCGCTTTAGAGCAGATGTGGCAAGAACAGCTGCGGCAGACGCAGTGATGATGCGATATAATTTGTATAAAATAGATGAGCAAGGGTAGGGAATGAAGTGGCGTATGACCTATGAAAATGTAAAAGGAGCTGCATGTTCAGCCCGTGGTATCGCACACCGGGAGACAAAAGAAGAACTTGAGGCCTTGGCCAAAGAGCTCGAAGGCAAGATCACCAATGTCAAGATAGAGATCCATAAGAGATCGACAAGCAGAGAGAAATAGATGGCGATCAAGACCCCCTACATCACGACTGACGGCATTGTTGAGATCTATCTAGAGGGAACGTTCAAAGGCATTGTTCTGATCGACAGGCTTAACCCGCCACACGGAACAGCCCTCCCGGGTGGGTTTATGGATATCGGTGAGACTATCGAAGCCTGCCTGAAACGCGAGATGTCCGAAGAGATCGGTTTGGAAGTAGAGATCGAGCATCTTCTGGGACTTTATTCCGACCCTGCCCGGGACCCTCGTTTTCATACGGTCTCTGCGGTTTACATCTGTAAAGCGCATGCTCTGCCACAGGCAGGTGACGATGCTAAAAGTGCCAAGATCGTTGCTTTGGCGGATTTGGATAAAGAGCACTTTGTCTTTGACCATGGAGCGATCATAGAGGATTACCTGGCGTATAAGGCCCTAAAATAGACAAAGAGAGAATCGGTGATCTTGCATGATTGCGATTAGGGGCGTATGTAGATATGTCGACCCGAATAGAGAACAGCAAGTCCGTCTGAGATCAGATTAATGGCTACATATAGTCCGAGCGTGTTAGCACTAACACTCTCGCAGTGCACAAGGATATCGATCGCGAAGAAGCCGCTGACGAGAGCGTGGATCAGCCAGGCATAGACTGTTGAATCTTTACGGGTGAGGTAGGCGAGATAGATATTGTTAAGTGTTCCCAGCAGAAAAAATATGCCGATCAACATGTTCATTGAGGTCAGCGAAGCCATACCGACAAAAAGAAAGAATAGACCCGTAAAAAATAGAATGAGTACTTTTGACCAGCTCGCAGGGGTAGAAGGATTCATCTTTGCGGTAAAGTAGGCTGAAATAAGGCCGATGCTTGTTAAGGCAATACCTAGAATTTTACCGGTCGTTAGTGTTGAAAAAATCGTGTAAATAACGATAATGAGCCCGATAGTGATAAAAATTGCACTGATCCATTTGCTTTTAGTCTCGTAATCATTGCTTATTCCATCATGCACAACTTTAATCCACAAAAAATCACCTTTTATTATAAAAACTTATAATTGATTATTTTTTATAATAACTCAAAGGTGTTGAATTAATGTTTAACAATAAATATTAATAGAGTTTTCCAAAATGATCGATGCAGGTGAGATAGAGACGGGTGTCGAATTCAAGTTGATGATAGCTCGGCTCCATGTATTCGCAGAGCTTGTAAAAGGATTTGTTGTGTTCTTTCTCTTTAAGGTGGGCAAGTTCATGCACAATGATCATACGTAAAAAAGGTTCCGGCGTGTTTTTGAACATGGAAGCAACGCGGATCTCGTTTTTGCTTTTGAGTTTGGCCCCTTGCACGCGTGAGGCAAAGGTGTGCATGCCAAGGGCATTGTTGATGACATGGATTTTTCCGTCAAAAATGACCTTACTCAGAGGCTGACTCTTTTTGAGGTAAGCATTTTTAATCTCAAGCGTATAGTCATAGAGGTTTTTGTCTGTTTTATAGGTGTGGGTATCTGGGTATTTCTGACGGAGAAAATCAGGTAGCTTTTTGGATTCGATCAAAGCGCGTACCTGCGCCTTGGTCGTTTCGTTGTAGTGTTGAAGGTATTTTAGATGCACGTGTGTGTCAACTGCAGACGAGGTTTATGCTTTTGCAGAAGCCAGGTTCTTTTCCAGAATATCTTCAATATCTTCGACCGTTAACTCAAGTTTGCCAAGCAGCTCCTGCATGGTTGCGAAGTTGCCCTCTTCGATAGCGATGGCAATACCCAAAAGGTTGCCTAAAAGCCCTTCTCGACCGATAAGGGCTCCTTCGACTTCAAAGTCCAGATCAAAGGCTTTGAGCGTCTTGTCGATCTCAACATCGAAGACATTGTCCAAGAGTGAAAGAAGAGCCACTAAACGTGCCTGTTCCTGCAGCTTTCCATCTTCTGGTGCTTCGAGTTTGGACAAAATACCGAGCATGGTGTCGATGCGGTTCTGGATCATGATTGAGAAACTGCTTTTTTGTGAATCGACTTTTTTGCTGGAGCGCGAATAGATGATCATCATCAACCACTGCATCAGTTTTACTGTACCGACACGTGTGATGATCTCTTTGATCGAAGGGGACCCGCTGAAGTCAAATTGTGGGATCGACTTGACATACTGCAGCAACTGCAGGGTGAGCTCATTGTGCTTTTCAAACTCTTTGGCAATATCATCCATCTGGTAATCCGACTGCAACATGTTGAAGATACGGATGACGCCTAAATGTTTAGGGTCCAGACGGTTTTGCTCCATGGTGTGGATCTCTGCAATAAAATAGCCCTGAAAATACTGAAAACCCATCTCTTTATAGGCGTCGAACACCTCCTGGAACTCGATCTTCTGCGCGATCAGGATCTTACCGTCAAAGAGGGCAAGGTTGTCTTGGAGACTTTCGATATCAGTCTGGACCGTGTCAAACTTGACGTAGCTTATGTACGGAAGGATCGGGCCGAAATTGCCGATGTAGTTCTCATCAAAACGGGCATTGTCGAGCGCAAAGATATAGCCCTTTTTATGCAGCTGTTCAAGGTTGGCGATCTCTTTTTTACCCATGTGAATGTCGGCAGACAGCTCGAAGACAAAATGGTCTTTAGGCAAGTTATAAAGAATATCTGTCAGCAGCAGGTCCCCGCTGATGTTGATAAAGGCCTTGGCATCGCCGATACTGTTGTCTACACCTACCTGGTTTAAAATGTTGACCAGAACGGAGGAGGTGGCAAATCTGGGATCGGTAAAGTTTCGCCCGCCCTGATCGTCACGGTAAAAGAACTCATAACCAATTGTATTATTGTGCAGATCGACAATCGGTTGTCGAGCCATCGTTAGTTTATCGGACATAATTACCCTTTTAATTATAATAATGCTTTATGTTACATAAGCTTTTCTAAGAAAGAACATAAACGGTTGCAAGATGCCTGTTTTGTGGGCAGATGTTAGAGGTGTCCTTTATGCCTAAGATGTTATGATTTCTTAAAAAAATATGGACAACGTAATGAGTGAAGTCAAAACGATCTTTTTAGAAGAATACACCCCTCCAAGCCATCATATTACCCACGCCGACCTGACATTTGAGATCTTTGATGAACATACGTTGGTGATCAACCGTATGCAGATCTCCCGTATAGACAAGGGTGCCGGGTCTCTTTATCTGAACGGGGAAGGTCTGAAACTGCTCTGCGTCAAGATCGACGACGTTAAAGCAGAAGGTCAGTTTACGCTGACGGAGACGGGCATGGATCTTGCCTGTGAAAAAGACGAATTCGTCTTGCAGATCGTGACCAAAATCTACCCTGACGAAAACACGACTCTCGAAGGCCTTTATCGTTCGGGCACCATACTCTGTACCCAAAATGAGCCTGAGGGCTTTAGGCATATTACCTACTTCATCGACCGTCCTGACAACATGAGTACGTTTACGACGACGGTTATCGCCGATACAAAACGCTACCCTGTGCTCTTGAGTAATGGAAACCTCGTTGCCGAGGAGGTCTATGCCGAAGGACGCCACATGGCCAAGTGGGAAGACCCTTTTGCCAAACCGTCGTATCTTTTCGCGCTGGTGGCGGGGGACCTCGGTGTGGTCAGCGACGCTTTCACCACGATGAGCGGACGGGAGATCGCGCTTAACATTTATGTTGACAAAGGCAATGAGCCCAAGTGCGGCCATGCAATGCGTTCACTGATCAATTCCATGAAGTGGGACGAAGAGGTCTACGGCCGCGAATATGACCTGGATATCTATAATATCGTCGCAGTGGACAGTTTTAACATGGGTGCCATGGAAAACAAAGGTCTGAACATCTTTAATTCGCACTATGTTCTGGCAGACGAAGACAGCGCGACCGATCAGAACTTTATGGGTATAGAGAGCGTCATCGCCCACGAATATTTCCATAACTGGACAGGAAACCGCATTACCTGCCGCGACTGGTTTCAACTGACCTTGAAAGAGGGCTTGACGGTCTTTCGCGACCAGAGCTTCAGTGCGGACATGAATGATGCTTCCGTACAGCGTATCAGTGATGTCAAAGCACTGCGTGAAAGGCAGTTCGTCGAAGACGCCGGGCCGACGGCACACCCTATCAAACCGCAAAGCTACATTGAGATCAACAACTTCTATACGGCAACGGTCTACGAAAAAGGGGCCGAGGTCATTCGCATGATCCATACACTTTTGGGGGCAGAGAAGTTTCGTGCGGGTATGGACCTCTATTTTGAGACCTTCGACGGACAGGCCGTGCGAACAGAGGACTTTTTATGGGCTATGCACTCCCAAGGCGGCTTTGACCTTGAACGTTTCTCACGCTGGTATTCCCAAGAACGCACACCGACGCTTGAAGTGCGCGAATATTATGATGAAAAGACAAAAGAGTTTCATCTCGAGCTTACGCAGGTTATTCCGAAATCGACCAAAGGCGAAGAGCAGTTGCCATACTACTTTCCGCTTGGTTTTTCACTGTTTAATTCAAACGGAGAACAGCTTTCGTATGCTCTGCAACGGGAGGACCAGTCTCTATTGCACCGGGACATTCTGATCGTGCAAGAGGGGGTCGAGACCTTTGTCTTTACAGAAGTAGAACAAAAACCGATCCTTTCGGTCAATAGAGGTTACACGGCACCTTTTAAGATCAAACAGTCCGAGGCAGATTTTGACTTTATGATGCGTTATGACAGTGACGGATTTAACCGTTATGAAGCAACGCAAAAAGCAGCCATCAAAGCGTTGCATACCTTTATGGATAAAGGTGAAGTGGACAGCGCCTATGTCGAGAGTTTTGGTGCTATCTTAGACGATGACAGTTTGGGTCTGGAGTCAAAAGCCTTTATGCTGGAATTGCCGACATTGTCGGTGTTGATGCAGGAGCAGGAACGCATCGATGTACAGCCCCTCTCAAAAGCACTTTCAGCCCTCAAAATCGCATTGGCAACACGGTATAAAGAGCCGATGCTGGACCTTTACAGCAAGTATCACAAACCGCAAAACAGTGCCCTTGATGCGCAAAGCATGGGCGAAAGATCGATTAAAAATGCGGTCATGCAATATCTGATGGTGCTCGAAGATGATGCGATCAATGCATACTGTTTAAAACAGTATGACGAAAGTGTGACCATGACGGACCGTATTGTGGCACTTGACCTCTTGGAAAACTTTGCTCCAGACCTGGCACAGGAGAGACTGCAGCACTTCTATGAACGTTATAAAGAAGATACCCTGGTCATGAACAAATACCTCTCTGTCCTGTCCGCTTCAGAGCGTGAAGGCACGATAGACCGCGTTCAGGCCCTGCAAAATGACCCGGTTTATGACGTCAAAGTGCCGAACCTTGTTCGTGCTTTGATAGGTGTATTCGCCCGTAACGCGGTAGCTTTCCATGCCCCAACAGGTCACGGTTATGCCTTTTTGGCTGAGAAAGTCATTGAACTCGATGCGATCAATCCCCAGATCGCTGCCGGTCTGACGACAGCTTTTAAAAGCTACAGTCGTTTGAATCCGGAGAACAAAGAGCTTATGAAAGAGGCACTGGAGATGATCTTGAATGAGAAAGAGATCTCCGCCAATGTCTACGAAATAGTAGAAAAAATCCTCAACTAAGGTTTCAGCTTTGGCGCAATTTGCGCTTCAGCTCACCACTCGACGCACACTGGTGCGCCTTCGGAATCACTTCTGCACAACTGACACCAAATCTGAAACGTTTCGCTTTCAGATGCGCTGCGCCATCATTATTGCATCTTGCTTTTACTATAGTATGCTTATTGTTTATAATTATAATTACTCTAAATTATAGAGTTGAAATGTTTGGTGAAAATGAGTGGGTAGAAACCCTATAGACAGATGGATTTATCGCAATTTTTTTGGTTGTATTACAATGTGTGATAAGAATGTGATTGTTTTCCGATAAAGTTGAAATACGTAAAAATTATTGTGTATGTAAACAAAGGAGAGAGAATGGCTAGAGTTGTAATTTTGGGTGGAGGTGTTTCAGGACACACAGCTGCAACATTTGCTGCAAAGTGGTTAGGCAGTGCACATGAGGTTGTTGTTGTCACACCAAATGCAAAATGGAACTGGATTCCTTCCAACATCTGGGTCGGTGTTGGACAAATGAGTAAAGAAGAGGTCACGTTTGACCTTGATCCTGTCTATAAAAAAGCAGGTATTACCTACAAGCAGGCAAAAGCTGTTTCTTTGAATCCGGAAGGAAGTGAGAGCGAAGCACAACCTTTTGTGACGATCGAATATACGGGTCAAGGTAAAGAGGGTGTGACAGAAGATGTGACGTATGATTATGTTATCAACGCAACTGGACCGAAGTTGAATTTCGGTGCAACACCGGGTCTTGGAGAAGGTTCTCAACTGGGTGAACATACGGTATCCGTCTGTACGGCAGATCATGCCGAACATGCGAGCCATATGCTTCAAGAGTCTATCGAGAAGATGAGAAAGGGCGAGCGTCAAAAATTCCTGATCGGTACAGGACACGGTATGTGTACCTGTCAGGGTGCGGCATTTGAATATATCTTCAATGTCGAACACGAACTGAAAAAAGCCGGTGTCCGTGACATGGCAGATATGAAATGGATCTCTAACGAGTCGTTCCTGGGCGACTTCGGTATGGGTGGTCTTCATATGAAAGTCGGCGGTTATGTTGTCAGCTCGAAGATCTTCTCTGAGTCACTTTATGCTGAACGCGGTGTAGACTGGATGATCGGAGCACACGTCTCAAAAGTCGAGGCAGGAAGCCTTGATTACGAACTGCTAGACGGTTCAACCGGTACAGAGAAGTTCGACTTTGCAATGCTGATCCCGCCTTTTGCGGGTGTCGGTCTTAAAGCATACGGTAAAGACGGTTCAGACATCACGGACACTGTGTTTGCACCGAACGGATTTATGAAAGTCGATGCAAATTACAATGCGGGCTCGTATGAGAACTGGAAAGCGTCTGACTGGCCTCGTACCTACCAGAACCCGACATACAGCAACATGTTTGCCTGTGGTATTGCCTTTGCACCGCCGCACATCATCTCCAAGCCGATGAGCTCACCGAACGGTACACCGATCAACCCGACGCCGCCGCGTACGGGTATGCCTTCAGGTATTATCGGTAAAGCGGTTGCACACTCGGTTTGTGACCTGATCACAAAAGGCGAGGGTGCACACCTTCACGAAGCGTCAATGGCAGAGATGGGTGCAGCCTGTGTTGCTTCTGCAGGTAAAGGTCTAACAACCGGAACTGCAGCAGCGATGACGGTTTATCCTGTTGTTCCTGACTTTGAAAAGTACCCTGGTACAGGTCGTGATACGGACTATACATTCGGTGAGATCGGTCTTGCAGGTCACTGGATCAAACATATCCTTCATCACCTGTTTATCTACAAAGCGAAGCTTCAGCCGGGTTGGACACTGATCCCTGAATAAGTTTGTAGAGAGCTAAAAAGCCGAATAAGCGGCTTTAAGGCCTGTCAATTTGAAAAGTAAAAATATAAAATAGAAAAGGAAAGACAATGGCAAAACCAGAAGAAGTAAACTTTGCACGCAACACGCAGTCGAACACAACAATGATTCCAGGCAGATTCGCAAGAGCAATGCGAACAAATCTTATTTGGCAGTTCATCCGTTTTGTGATCATCAACCTTAAGATGTTGGTCGTCGTAAGCAAAAGTCACTAAGACGTTTCACCAGGGCTATGCCCTGGGTATTTGTATAAGTCAAAGTCCTTTGGTTTACACAAATATCTTCATTTTCCCCCTCAACTAAAAGGCATTGTCAATGGTTTTAGAACTATTAAAATATCCGGACGAACGCATCCGACTCATCTCAGGCAATATACGTTTTTTTGACACGTCACTTCAAAACATCATCACGGATCTGGTTGATACAATGAAAGCCAATGATTTAGAGGCATTAAGTGCTATGCAGATCGGGATCCAGTATGCTGTCGTCGTCATCAAACAGGGGGAAGAATATAAACCTTACATCAATTTGCGCATTATGGGTAAGTCCGGCGAGACGGTAGAGACGGAGAGAACGCCCTATTATGAAAATATCAGCGTCGATGTTCCCCGTCATGACAAGATCAAGATCTTTTATGAAAATGAAAAGGGCGAGGCGCAGTATGGGGACCTTGAAGGGGCTTTTTCACGGGTGATCCAGCATCAACTCGATTATAATTACGGCAGTACCTTTGTAGACAGAGTCGACAAAGAGACGCGCAAACGGATCGACGAACATCTTCCAAAAGGTCTGGTCCAAAGCAGTAACAGCAGCTGTCCGACCGTCTTTTACAGAGATTACATCAAACGGGCCTATAAATACCTGATGCTGGCTGTCTGGGTCAGTTTTTTACTCCCGTTTTTTACCGAAGATGCAGCAGTTATGGCCAATCTCTTTCTGTTTGACAAAATTGCTCTCGCTCTGGTCATACCGATCGTCATCGCCTACGCGGCCTACGCCTATTATGAATCGGTGCAGTACAAACAGTGTACCAGCTGCCAGCTCGGCAACGTTATGGGCACCGTGGCGTATGCCGTTGTCCAATGGCTGCTCTTAACTCTTGTGACCTTTTTATGGGTGGCACCGTAAACGAAAAAGGACCGCTTCATTGATGCCTTTCTGAAACCTCTCTAAATCTTCTGAGCTAGATTGTAAAGGGCGTATCTCTCAATCGAACCTGGAGTATGATACGGCCATTAATCTCAGGAGAAAACATGAAAAATATAGTATTGGGCCTTGTTCTGGCAATGTTCTTTTTAGGCTGTGGCGATAAAAGTAATGTCGAGGTGACCAAACAGACGGTTGTCGGAAACTCACTGGAGAAACTGACGCTTAATGATCAGTTCGGTGAACCGCATTCATTGCGCCCCGACACGAAAAGAGTGATCTTCGCTTTTTCTAAAGAGATGGGACATCTGAGCAACGACTTCTTCGTTAAACAAGACCCCGGGTATTTGGCAGAACACCAGGCTCTCTTCATCGCGAACGTCAGTGCAGCACCATCACTGATCAGAAGCATGTTTATTATACCTGGGCTTAAAGAGTTCAAACACACTGTTTTAGTGATCGATGACGAAAATATAGCGGCAAGTTACCGTATTGACGCACATCAGGATGTTTTGATGATCCTGGATGTCAATGACTATATTATTGAAAATATCCGTTATGTCAACTCGGAAGAGGAACTGGCAAAGGCACTGTAAGCGGCGCGGCCGGCAGTGCCCGACGTCGTTCTCTTTCTTTTCCAACGTTAACACTTTTAGGTCATCGACCTTACTAATTTATGCATCTAACCCCTTTTGAAGTTCATCTGTATCATTATTGCTGTAAATATCGATGTCTTAGGATCGCAGATGAAAAAAACAGTAATGATCTTGGTAGTGGGGTCAGGTACACTTTTTGCACAGGATAGGGAAGAGGTCTATATGACCTTTGACACGAGTAGTACAAATGCCAAAGGACGCTAAACAATGGAACTGATAACACTTTTCTTTACGGCACTGATCGATCTTTCCAATGCAATGGCACCCTATATTCTGTTCGGCTTGCTCTTTGCCGGAATACTCCATGAGTTGGTACCGGACACTATCGTCACCAAACATCTGGGCAAAGAGAATATCGCTTCTGTTGTCAAGTCGACCGTCTTTGGGATTCCGCTTCCGGTCTGTTCCTGCGGGGTGATCCCCCTGGCAACCAGTATTAAAAAGAGCGGCGCAAGCAAGGGTGCGACACTCTCCTTTTTGATCTCGACACCGATCACCGGAGTGGACTCCATTTTGGCGACCTACGGCATCTTCGGCTGGGCTTTTACTCTCTACCGTGTTTTGACATCCATGGTCATTGCAACCGTTGCAGGCGTCCTGACAAATCTGTTTGACAAAGAAGAGGTGCCGAAACCGCTTTTCAGTGCAGCACCGGCGGGTGGGTTTTCGATGGCAGCCCCTGTTTCGCAAAAAACTGAAACAGAGAGCTGTTGTTCCGGCGGTTCCTGTTGTGAAAGTGACGCCAAGCAGAAGTTTTCTTTTTCCAAAGCCCTGAAATACGCGTTTATTACCCTACTGGGTGATATTGCCAAACCGCTTTTCTGGGGTCTGATCCTCGGGGCTGTGATCACGGCTGCTATTCCGGAGAATCTGAGTACGCTTTTGATCGAATATTCATGGATCTCTTACCTGATCGTTATCATCATAGCGGTACCGATGTATGTCTGTGCCACAGCTTCATTGCCGATAGCCGCTGCTTTGATGCTTTCAGGGGTGAGTGCAGGTGCTGCATTTGTCTTTTTAAGTGCAGGCCCTGCGACGAACACGGTCACCATCGGTGTTGTCAAAAAGATGCTGGGGACACGGTCGCTTTATATCTATCTTGGTACGATTATCGTCGGGAGCGTTCTTTTCGGATTAGGATTGGACTTTCTCTTTGACATGAATGACATTAACCCCGCATCACTGATCCACATGCATGAAGAAGCCGGTCCGATCGCCATGGTGAGTTCGGTTGTTCTGTGGGGTTTTGTCGCCTATTTTATAGTGAAACCGTACGTTCCAAAAAGAGCTTAAAGCCAGACCTTCCGTCGGCGTTTTATTGTCCTGACCGGTATGGGTAGCGGGGTCATGCGACCTGTGTAAAGTACAATCCCCTCTTTTTATATCTTCGATCATAGTGGTCGGTCCCTGGATCAGATAACCCTGAACATATTCAGACCCGATCTCCCGACACACTGCCAATTCGCTTTCAAGCTCAATCCCCTCTGCCTGCTGATCTCATGACGTTCCGAAATCTCAAAACAGAGGGTCCCTTTGTCAACGCCATGTTGTTGTAAAAGTACATCCGTGTTTCCGGAAGCGTAATCTTTCATCTCCAGAAGCCGGTTATCAAGGTTATAAAACAGTTTAAGTGAAGGTTTACAGCGTATTTTGAAAAACTTTTCAATGGCTTTTTTACGCAAGACCAGACCAACCGCATATAAGAGGTGGTGCTGATACATAGCATCGAAAAAGTGGTGTATGGCGTTAAAACCGATCTGGTCCACATTTCGCAACAGTGCCTCGACTGCATAGATCTCTGGTTGCTATGTCTACGATGGGCTGAAGCGCAAAGTCGAGTTGGTTGAGCCTGTGCAAAAAATCTGTACTTTTTTTTATGGAAAGAAGCATATCTATCGGAGATTACGCCCTTGTTACAAGGGCGTGTGTAACCAAAATATTCTATTGATGTAATGACTTTGAAACAATCTGTCTCTAGACTTCGCCCATCAAAAGGATGGCAATATGAAACGAAAAAATACTCTTTTATTGGGACTGAGTGCAGCAGCGGTATTAACACTAAGCGGCTGTTTTGACAAACAAAACGAGCTGCATGAGAGCATGGTGACATGCCCGGCCAATACCCAGCTGATCAGTGATGATTTTGAGGGAAAACCGGTATGCCAACTGCGTGGTACTTATGTTGACAATCTTCATCTTACCAGTGACAAGTTCTGGGCACTGAAAGGTGAAGTCCATATCGGTATTGACGGTCAAGATGCAGCAACACTCGAGATCGATCCGGGTACAACGGTTTTCGGAAAAACGGGAGCGGACTTTCTGGTCATTACGCGCGGCTCTAAAATAGAGGCTGAAGGAACGTCATCACAACCGATCATCTTTACGTCGATGAAAGATGCTGCCGGCCTTCTCTCTGTAGCCGGAGATTGGGGCGGTATCGCGATCGCCGGATATGCACCGACCAATGCAGGCAAAGAAGAGAAGTTTGAGTTCTCAAATACGGACGTGCGTTTTGGCGGTGGCAATGTCGAAGACAACTCGGGAATTTTGAAATATGTACAGATCCGTTATGCGGGCAATGAAGTCCGTCCCGGCGAAGAGCTAAACGGCCTTAGTCTCGGTGGTGTCGGAAGCGAGACGGTCATTGATTATCTCGAAGTCTATAATGGTCAGGATGACGGTATTGAGGCGTGGGGCGGTACGGTCAACATGAAACACCTGGTCTTGATCGGAAACGGTGATGACAACCTTGACTTTGACCATGGTTACCGTGGAAATATTCAATACGTCTACATCAAACAGACCGAAGTAGGTTCGATCCACACCAGAGGGATCGAGACGGATAACAACAAAGCGAACCCTGATGCGCAGCCGCGCACACAAGCCAATATTGCCAACTTTGAGATTGTGGGTACAGACAAAATGTCTGAAGGTGTTTTCTCCCGTCGTGGTTCGGGTCTTCGACTGACAAATGGGTCGATCCATGATGTCGGCGGTACAGGGATAGCCATAAAAAGTTCAGGTGACGAGCGTTTTTCAGCGCACAGTTTTAGAGCGGTTGTGCTTGATAAATGTACCATTGGCACCGTTGAAGACATCGCAAGTCATACTAAAGATCTCAACACATTTAACACAAAATACACTTCGTCGGTTTCAACACAGGGGCAGCCGGTTGCAACACTTGATGATACTGTTTTTGAACGCGGTGACTTTATCGGTGCTTACCGTAAAGGGAATGATTGGCGACAAGGTTGGAGTAGCGTGAATTAAGGGCAGATAATCAACGATGACGCACAGTGAATGTCATGCACTGTGCGCACTTCACACACGCATGAATTTTCCAAAACTTATATGTTATACTCTTGTCAATATACGTTTCGGAGCCCTGAATGATAGCCGTAAAAGTCCCCCATCTTGTCCATGCCATACCGGTTTTGACTGAGGCTAAGAAGCATATTCTTATTGAATGGCTGGCCTTCCCTGAAGCGCGGCAGATCCTGGATGTGCACAACATCAAGACAGACTTTTTTTACGACCATTTTGCGAGCGGCGTCTTTGACTACTTTATGGATGTGATCAGGGGGATCAAAGAGATCGGGGACTGCCCGGTCATGGGAGATCTTCTGGTGTATCTTAAAGACCGGGATGTTTCGGCGGATGAACTGTTTATCCTTTGCAGCCATTTTCGCAAGGCGATGCTGGATTATTCGTATGACTCTTCATTCAACTCGAAAGAGGTCTTTGATGAGATATCGTATGTGTTCGACCTGAACTTTTCAGGCGTCTTGAAACGTTACAGCGGCACCATCTACCAAAAAGATCTTGAGATCGAGCGTAACGTCAAACTGCTTAACGAATATAAAAAAGCGATTGATGCGAGTGCGATCGTCTCGAAGATGGATACCGAAGGCCGGATCACTTTTGTCAATGATAATTTCTGTAAAGTGAGCGGTTACAGCCGCGAAGAGCTCATCGGAAAAGAACACAGTACGATCTTGAATACTGACGAAGAACAGCCTTTCGAACCTGACTTTTTAGAGACAATCGCACCCAGAAGTATCTATAACAAGACATTGCAAAAGCAAAAAAAAGATGGCAGTTACTTTTACGTTGACAGCACGATAGTGCCGATTGTCAACACAGACGGACGGGTTGCAGAATATATTGTGATCGGTTATGAGGTGACGACGCTGATTAAAGCGGAGCAGGAAGCAGTCGAAGCAGGGATCTCCAAGGAATACTTTCTCTCAAACATGTCGCATGAGATCCGTACGCCGCTTAACGCTATTTTAGGTTTCGTCAGTATCTTGCAGGATGAGGTTGAAAATCTGACCCATAAAAAATACCTCGAGATCGTTCTAAACAGCGGTGAGAACCTGCTGACGATCATCAATGATATTTTGGATTTTTCCAAGTTGCGTAGCGGGGAATTCACGATCGAAAAAAGCTGTTTTAACCTTCATGAAGAGTTGACCCATACTCTGGAACTTTTTGTTGCAAGCGCGAATGAAAAAGAGATCACGATGCTGGCGTACCTTGACCCTTATATCCCGTATGAACTTGAGGCGGACCCGCTGCGTATCAAACAGATCATAGGTAACTTTATAAGCAATGCCATCAAGTTCACGCCGGCCGAAGGTGTCATTGAACTCGAGGCATCGTGTACCAATGGCATGCTCGAAGTCAGTATAAAAGACACCGGAATAGGGATCAGCGAAGAGGATCAAAAACGTATCTTTAATGCCTTTACACAGGCAAAAAACTCAGAGACCCTGACAGGCGGTAGCGGTTTAGGGCTGGCTATCTGTAAAAAGCTTGCAGAGCATATGGGTGGAGATGTCTATGTCGAATCGACATTGGGAAAAGGGAGTGTCTTTACTCTTAAGATCCCGGTCATTCCACATGAGACTAAGACCTTTGAGATGTTTAACGTCGAACCGTTTAAAAAATTGAGCATGGCACTGCTTGGACGAAACGGGGCCTTGTCGAAGACGTTGGTCTCATTGCAGCGCTATCTGAATGTCTTTAATCTGGATGTGACCATTGTCGATGAACTTCAAAGCGACAGTTATGACCTGCTCTTTTTTTCGGATGCAGAGGTCAATGAAGCAATGCGTTCGCGGATCGCTAAACAGATGTTGCCGTCGATCGCAATCATGGATTACTTTGACAACCGTTATGAAGATGTTGCGAACATTACACCGCTCTATTTTCCGATCTATTGTTCCAAACTCTATCACACCTTTCTTGATGCCTTGCATCTCTCTAAAGAGAATGATGCCTCACTGCTGCCAAATGAGCCTAAAAAACGCCAGTTCAAGGGTAATATTCTTGTTGCAGAGGACAACAGTGCCAATCAGGAACTGATTAAGATTATTTTGGAGAGTTACGGATTGCATTATCTGATAGCCTCAGACGGACAGGAAGCGGTCATGCGTTTTAAATCAGGATCGTTTGACCTGGTACTTATGGATGAGCAGATGCCTAAAAAAACCGGTACTCAGGCAGTTGAAGAGATCCGTAAGTTCGAGCAAAAACGTGAGCGCACACCGACACCTATTGTGGCACTGACGGCCAATGTGCTCAAAGGTGAAAAAGAGAAAAGTACGAGGAGAGGTTTTGATGAGTTTTTAGGAAAACCGATCGTCCTTAAAGAGATGGAAGAGGTATTAAACCATTTTCTTGAAGAAAAAGAGGCTGACAGTACCGTAGATAAAAGCACTCCTCCTGCAGTCAAAGTATCCTTGGAGGGCATCGATATCAGCCGTTTGGCAGAGGAGTTGATGCTTGAAGAAGAACAGATTCTACACCTTATGAAGATCTACACTAAAAAGATGGTGGAGAGTCTGGAGACGATCAATGAAGCGATAGCGCAGCAGGACTATAAGGGGATCGGTCTTGTAGCCCATTCGATAAAAGGGTCAAGCAGTAACTTCAGGATCGAGAACCTTGTGACCTTAGCGTACGAATTGGAGAAAGCGGCGACGGCGAAAGAGAGCTCTTTTGATTACAAGGGCGTTTATAAAGCGATGGAAAATGAGTTTAAAAAAATCGCTATTTATGAATAAGAGCTCGGTCAACAGCACTGTCATCACAGTATTGCTGTGTGATGACTCTTCATCTTACATTTCGATGTAGTAACCGATACCGGAAGCATTTTTAATGATTGGGGTTGGCATGAGTTTACGCAGACGCCAGACGAGCGTACGCACATTGTTTTCCGTCGCCCCTTCATCTTCCCAAACATAGTTCACTGCCTGCTCAAAGCTTACGATGACGCCAAGCTGGGCGACTAAAAGACGAATAAAAGTGTTCTCTTTTTTGGTCAGTTTGAGCATTTTGTCTTTGTAGAAGACTTTGTCAAGGTCAATGTCAAGATGGTATCCGTCCCCAAAAGGAATAATCGGTTTGTCTGAGACCTTTTTGGCAAAAAGCAGCTTTTCGAGATGATCTTTGTCCGATTTGAGGCTATTTAGGTTCTCGTCGCGTTTTTTCTCCTCTTCGTATTTGTATAAGGCCATTTGGATCGTGCCGTGAAGTGACTGGGGATCAAATGGTTTGACGATATAACCGTAGGGTTCACAGGTCTTCGCCACCGAGATGATCTCATTTTCGAAGTGCGAGGTTAGAAAGATAAAAGGGACCGCGTGTTTGTCGTGAATGAAGTGGGCAAGTTCGATTCCGTCATCAACATCTTGCAAGGAGATGTCAAGCAAAATGAGGTCAGGTTCATATATTTTGATCTTATTGCGTGCCTGAATAGCGGTATCTGCCGTAGAGACAACATCATAGCCGAGCTTCTCCAGTGACATTTTTAAGTTGAGTGCTGTGACTTCGTCATCTTCTACAATTAAAATCTTCTGACTCATGGTCTACCCTGTATAAGTTTTTTTGATGATAAAATATATGTATATGTACAGTTTTAGCACAAGTTAGATAAATGTGATATAAAGGTGATTTGTTCCTATTTATAAAAAGAGATAGCAGGCTTAAAAGGGTCAAAGAGGAACACGCGGAAGGTGCTCTTTAGTGCATCGTGTAGCCGATACCTCGAACGGTCTTGATATAATCTTTCGTCTTTTCAGGATCGATCTTCTCTTTGAGACGGTTGATAGCGACATTCACGGTACGTCCCTGGTAATGTTCACTTTTCCCCCAGACATGCTTGAGCAAATAATCACGTTTCAAGACCGTGTTTTTACTCTCTATGAAGATGTGCAGCAGATCGAACTCCAACTTGGTCAATTCAACGGCTTGGCCTTCTATTGCGACCTCACGTGAGCGGAGATCGAGCTCGATGTCACGGAACTTGACCTTATGGCTCTGTTGTGACGCCTGAGTGCGTCGTAAAACGGCTTGAATACGGTAAAAAAGTTCCTGCATGTCGAATGGCTTGGTGATGTAATCATCGGCACCGCGCAGGAAGCCCTCTTCAACATGGTACTTTGTCGCTTTTGCGGAAAGGTAGATTACCGGTATCTGCATTCCCTGATCGCGGAGCATAGCAATAAACTCACTTCCTTCGATGTCGGGAAGGTTTCTGTCCATGATAATCAGGTCGATGTTCTCTTCGGCAATCGCCTGACGAACGTTTTTTGTGCTTAAAAAACCGAGTGTGTCGTACCCCTCTTTACTTAAGCGGTGTTCAAGTACTTCGAGAAGATCTACTTCGTCTTCGACGATCAATATTTGTGCGGGCATTATCTGTTCCATTCATTTGATAGTAGAACTTTATAGTTTTAATATCACACATTGGTTACAGAGCTCTTCTTCTATGTAACCAAATTGTTACATGTTCAAAATCGATACTATCAGTTTTGTAGTTTTGTAGGCTGCCTTAATTTGTGATTGCACGTGCTGCTTTAGTACGCTTACATTATAGAGATCTGTTTTGAGAGAATGTAACCTTACTGTTACACTTCGGTAGTTTCACTGTAATGGAATGCTTTTATAATGCGCTTAATCAATTTAAGGAGCCTTCCAAATGGCAATGAATCAAAAATTCGTATCAACAATCGCATTAAGTAGCCTCACTGCGGCATTATTACTACTTTCAGGGTGTGGTAGTTCATCTTCTGATAGCTCAGTACCAGCAACACCAAGTCTGGATGCAGCGCTTTTTGATGGTGCAGGTGCAGCTGACGTTGCAGAACGTTATATTGCTAATGATGCAACGATCTCTGCTACAACATTTGCATCCCCGGTCACGACAAAAGTCGCTGCACCGATTCTTCCGACGAGAACAGCTCTTGAGATCGCAGCAGCGACAGAATTGACAGGTGAAATCACAGCTGACATGAACTTGAGTGCATCAACACTTTATAAGATCAATGGTCAGGTCAAAGTCAAAAACGGTGCGACATTGACAATCGATCCAGGTACGGTTCTTTTTGGAACAGCGGGTGCGAACTATATCGTCGTTACTAAAGGTTCAAAGATCAATGCAGCGGGTACAGAAGCAGCT
>JBFEJN010000012.1:0-40766 GCA_041553195.1 Sulfurimonadaceae bacterium | reverse complement strand
CGCCGAGATGAAGCCCAGGAAGAAGTCGCCGCCCACTGCATGCGACAGGTGGATCGCGGCCATGTTGTTACCGCCAAGGATCGGGGAACCGCCTTCGACTGCCTGTTTTGCAAGGTCAAGATACTGTGGATTTTTAAAGACCATTACGATCGCACCGAAACCGATGATGAAGGTAAGAATATAGAAATACCCGATGAAACCTGTCGCATAGAACACAGACTTACGCGCCTCTTTAGCATCGCCGACCGTAAAGAAACGCATCAGGATGTGCGGAAGACCCGCCGTACCGAACATCAGCGCGATCGCAAGAGAGATCGCCGACACAGGGTCGCTTACCAGTCCACCCGGGCTCATGATCTCAATACCTTTCATCTCGGTTGCCGTTGCAAAAAGTGAACCGAAGCTGAAGTCGTAGTGTGCCATGACGGCGATCGCCATAAAGGTCGCACCCGAAAGAAGCAGGAACGCTTTAATGATCTGAACCCATGTTGTTGCAAGCATACCACCGAATGTGACATACAAGATCATCAATACGCCGACAAGAACAACCGCGATCTCATACTGAAGACCGAACAGCAGTTGAATAAGCTTACCCGAACCGACCATCTGTGCGATCAGGTACAAAATAACAGTCGCGATCGAACCCGAAGCCGCCAATGAACGGATCGGTGTTTGACGAAGGCGGTACGACGCGACGTCGGCAAAAGTGTATTTACCAAGGTTACGAAGCTGCTCAGCGACAAGGAAAAGAATGATCGGCCAGCCGACAAGGAAACCAATGGAGTAAATAAGACCGTCATAACCTTTCATATAGACAAGCCCAGAAATACCCAAAAACGATGCTGCAGACATGTAGTCACCTGCGATGGCCATACCGTTTTGAAAACCGGTGATACCGCCGCCTGCAGTATAGAAGTCTTTTGCTGTTTTAGTCCGTTTCGCCGCCCAATAGGTGATCCCTAATGTACCGCCGACAAAAAGCAGGAACATGACGATTGCCGACATATTGAGTGCCTGTTTTTCAACTTCGCCCTCTATCGCACCTGAAGCAAATAACATTGCCGCTGATAGGCCCATAAATAGTAATACTCGACTCAACATTATGCACTTTCCTTTGCTGACTTTTTGATTTTAGCTGTCAGGTCGTCAAACTCGCTGTTAGCACGTCTGACATAGATACCTGTAAGTGCAAAAGCAAATACGATGATCGCTACACCGACCGGGATTCCCACTGTTGTGACGGAGTCATCCCCCAGCGGTGTACCTAATGCACTCGGGTTGAATGCAATGGTTAAAATAAATGCGAAATAGACGACCAGCATTGCTACTGTCAACGTCCACGCAAACTTTGTGCGTTTAGAGACCAACTCCTGAAAGTTGGGATCGTTCTTAATCGCTTCGACTTGTTCATTATTCATTAAAGAACTCCTTGTTCATTTTTATATCCAGACAATTGTAGTTGTCTTAGCTTAACACTTTTGGACATAATTTTGCTGTCCAAAAAAACGCAACTTATTAAAAGTTATAGTTGGCGATCAGACGATATTCGTTCCAGCCGGTATCACCGCTACTGTCTTCCGCAAACTTTCTTGGAAAGTTTCCACGCAGACGCAGCTGAAGTTTTTGGACAGCTGCCGGATAATATTGAATATCAAAACCTGGTTCTGTCGCTGTACGTGCTACACCGTAACCGCTGTTCGCATCCACGTCAAACGCTGCATAGTAAACCGTTGTCGAAAGGTGTGGACCGAGATCCTTAAAGTTGTACGCAGCAGCAGCCTTCCATGCTTTTGTTCCGGCAAGGAACTGGTGACGTGTCACCATGCCCTGTGTATAGGCCGGCATACCGCCGAACTGGGAAACAATTGCATTGGCATACGCCTGACCATTAGCAACATCGGAAGCATTGTTCGCACCTGCTTCCGAGTAAGCAGCATAAACTGTCATACCGGCATACGAGGCCCCGGCTTTCGCCGCCCAGTATAAGGAATCCACTTTTCCATTACCATTGATCTTTGTATTTGTTCCAGTCCCGTCGTCGAGAGCGACATTACTCAAATACTCTTCGCCGACGCTGTTCTGTTTGATCGCCTGAACAGAAATAAAAGGGTGGATGTTGTCATTCAAAAGACAGTTCCATTTCACTCCCGCTTCAGCATAAACCGTGTTATAGAGGTCCCATGCATAATCATTAGCGATCTTTGCATCGAAATGAGCCGTTTTGAAACTGACCATAGCGTTCGTCACACCGTTCGTGTTCTTACCGACAGCAGCCTGTCCCATATTAAAGTATTTACCTGTGCCAATATTACCTTGTACCGGGTAACCTGCTGTCGCACCCAAGATACCGCCGCTATAGATGTTGCTGAAAGTACCGTAAGCGATGCGATCGACATGGGCTACCTGAAAGGTGAAGTTTTCGAGATCGCTGTTGACGAACTTATAGGCTTCAAATGTATTTGGAAGCATACGCGCGTCATCACTGCCCATCATCGGGACATCATAACGCTGATATCCCAGTTTTGCACTTGTTTTAGTCCCAAGTTCACTCAGATCTATGTTGACATATGCTTCACCCAGGACCGAGTAGCTGTTAAGTCCCGTTCCCAGCAGTGAAGGGTCCTGGACATCATAATCAAAAGCATGCAGGCCGTTGGTCGTATAAAACGCAGCCGCCGCACTCAGACCGTTCCACGCCGCAGTCTCAAACTTGAGGTTTCCCCCCAAAGCCAAAGAGTTACGATGGACATCGTAACCTTTGCTACCTTCATACTGACGATCGACATAGAACAGACGGATCTGCCCGCTTGTTGTCCCCTCACTGAACATACTGCTTAAATCTTCAGCAGCTTGTACACCTGTAATAGCAATTAATGATGCTATAGTTACACCTAATGTTTTTTTCATTCGTCTCGCCTTATTGAGTATCGCCAAATACTCATTTGTTCATTCACAAGACAATCATAAGGTGAGAACGTAGCACAAACGTAGCAAAAGGCAAAAAGCACTTCATTCCCCGTCAATTCTTCAAACAACGTAAGATACCGCCCCCGTACTTGAGTAAAAAAGTAACACATGACACTTCAACACAATATTCATTTCTTGTCATTGCTGACAATCTTGCTATGTGATATTCATTATATATACGGTTCTATGCATAGGAGTTTTCTTTGCAGATGGCAGGCTTACCCCTCCATGAATGTGTTTTTAGATCGGAAGGTGTAAAAAATCCCAATATTGAGCCCTGCTTTGTTCAGGTTAAATGCAGGATTGTCAACTTGAAGGAATATCGATCATGTAGCCCTGAGAGCGGATATTTTGGATGAAATCTTCTTTCAACGCTTTTTTAAGGCGACTGACCTCTGCTCGGATCGTTGCATTATCAACAAAAGTATCGTCCCAGATATAGTTTTGGAACTGTTCAAAATCGACCACCCGTCCACGGTTGCGCGCGAGCAGGTCGATGATCTGTGACTGGCGTTTGCTCAAAACATTGGGCTCGCCTTTAAAGAGAAGCAGATTGTGTTCCTGATCGTAACTATAGTGTGCCGATAGCCTCAAATGGACACGCGGCACTTCTGTCGAGACTTTGATCTTGTCAATACGCAGTGAGAGCTCTTTGAGATGGAACGGCTTTTTAAGATAATCATAACACCCAAGATCATACGCTCGCGAAATATCTTCAATGTCGACCAAAGCACTTATATAGATAGCCGGGGTATGGATCTTCAAGGTATGTAGACGTTCCAGCAGTGTCAAACCGTCTACCCCAGGTACGTTGATATCCAGGATCAACAGATCGAAACTCTGCTCTTGCAAGATCTCCATCGCCTTTTTACCGTCGATACAGCTCTCGACCTGATGTCCTATCGCTTCCAAATACTCCTCGATCGATTCGTTGAGCATGATCTCATCTTCGAGTAAAAATATCTTCATTAATTGCCCATCACTTTAAAAATATAACTGAAACGTGTCACATCTTCACTCGAATCGATAGAGAGTGCGACACCTTCTTCCTCACAGATAGACTTGACCAGGTTCAAGCCCAAGCCGAATCCTTCCACTTTACCATCTTCTTGGTAGTAGGGTTCTAAAACCTTGTTGATGTTCTCTATCTTTTTGGAGCGGCTGTAGATCTCGAAACAGACGCTCGTGCCTTCGATCGTAGTCTTCATCGTGATCACTTCATTCGGCAAGGTATACTTGATAGCATTGGTAATGTTGTTGTCAATAATGCGTTGCAGTTTTGTCTCATTGAAATAGATGAAATGTTCGCCTTCGCAGGGTTCAAACACAAAGGAGAGACGGGATTGTTCTGCCACCTCTTCAAAAAACTCTTTGCGGCTCTGAAGATAGGCATTAATATCGATAGGAATACGCGGGTACTCGACCTGATCTTTTTTGACCAGGTAACTGAGGTCATCATAGATGTTAAAGATATTTTTGACGGCGGCATCGATCTTTGCAAGTTGACGATTTTTACCGTGCTGCATGGTAAAAAGCTCAATATTAGTCATGATGACGCTCAGAGGGGTGTTTGTCTCATGAACGGCATGACGCAGGAACTGCTTCTGCGAGTCTAGAAGTGTCTGTGAGAAGTGTTGTGCTTTTTGGAGCGCTTCGTAGTTCTTTTGCAAGGCCACTGTTTTGTCTTCGACCTTCTGCTCCAACGAAGCATTCAACTGGGCAAGAGAGAGTTTCTGATACATGATCGTCTCCACCATCTCATTGGCATAACGGACCATCATGCGGAACTCTTTAAAAAAGATCTGCTTATAGTTGATGACCTGGTCGTTATGGGCCGCCTGCTCAAAAAAGAGCAGGAATGTGTCCACATCCCGCTGCATGATCGCACTGATGATCTTGTTGATACCGAAAATAACGCCAAAAAGAATAAACGCCAATGTCGCGATTTCCAGGACGATCTTTACGATCTTGCTTTTCTGTTTGTCATGACGTTCCATCAGCAAGGTGTTGGCGGGTTTGGTATAGAGACCGCTGATCAGCGTGTACCCGTTTGCCAGTTTCAATACATAGACCAGAGCATCGTGTGTTTTTGTGTGTTCAAGCTCTTGCAGACGGATCAACGATGCGTCTTCAAGCGCAGAGATTTTGCCCAACTTTTGCAGCACCCCGGTAGATCTGAAAAGTGCTTTGTCATAACGGTCAAACAATTGAATAAAGCTGTTTTCATCATCGGTAAAAAGCTTTTCTATCTGCTTTAACGCCTCATCCGTATGTGTTGAAGGGTGTTGTAGTTCATAACTCATCAATGCTGCGAGCTGCGTACTGGAGCGTATTAATGACAGTTCTTGTTCTCGTACAAAGTTTTCATATTCGGAAGTAAGCTGTTTTTCGTAGTCCTGGTATTCGTTTTGGATCAGCAAAGAGGCAAAGATGATCGTAAACAGCAGCACCACAAGAGTCGCAAAAGCATAGACCTGCGACAAGGAGAAATTACTTAGATATTGTGATGCCCATAGTGTCAGTTTATTACGTGTTGTTAACATAACAAGATTATACACATTACTTTTAAAAGTTAGTTCCCCGTTAAGATTTTTCCACTATAATTCGCATCATAAAATTTCTCAAAATTAAAGGACAGTCATGGCATTTGGCAGAAAAGAACTCAAGACATACGATTACACAGCAGAAGAGATGGCATCATTCCAATGGGCAAAAATGACAACAGCTAAGGGTGTTATGTGGATCAAGCTTTACAATGAAGAGACACCAAATACTGTGGCCAACTTCGCTTCACTTGCCAATGACGGTTACTACAACGGTCTAAGTTTCCACCGTGTTATTCCGGGTTTCATGGCGCAGGGCGGCTGTCCGCACGGAACAGGGACAGGCGGTCCGGGTTATTCGATCGCATGTGAGACGGACAAAAACACGCACCGTCACGTTAAAGGGACACTTTCTATGGCACACGCCGGTCCAAACACAGGGGGTTCTCAATTCTTTATCTGTTTTGTGCCATGTCCTCACCTGGACGGTGTCCACACGGTATTCGGCGGTATCGAAGCAGACGATGCAGAATCAATGGCGGTTCTTGACTCGATCAAAGGTCAAGACAAGATCGAATCTGTCGAGATCCTGGCAAAACGCTAACAGCTCTATTATAAAATGTCATCGGAGCAAAAGCCCCGATAACTGCGTTAACACTGGGTTTGCTTCGGCAGCAGGCCCACGTGCCGGAGGCACGTACTATAAAAAGCCATAAGAAGAGGTTGATCATGCTTGTACATATCTGTTGCAGTGTTGACAGCCACTTCTTCCTCGAAAAGCTCCAAAAAGATTACCCTGACGAAAAATTGACCGGCTTTTTTTACGATCCAAATATTCACCCCTATTCGGAGTACAGGCTCCGCTATCTGGATGTTCAAAGAAGCTGTAAAAAACTCGGAATCGACCTGCTCGAAGGCGAATACGATTTCGAAAACTGGATGCAGGCAGTAAGAGGACTTGAAAAAGAGCCTGAAAAAGGAGCACGCTGCGAAGTCTGTTTTGACAAGCGTTTCTCGGTCAGTGCTGAAAAAGCCCTGGAACTCGGTGAAAAAAAGATCACAACAACGCTTTTAGTCTCACCGTTAAAGTCGCAAGAGCAGCTTAAACGTGTGGGTGACGCTTTTTATGAAAAAAACGGGGTCGAGTTTATTGCTGTCGATTATCGTGCGGACGGCGGAACCCAGGACCAGAGCCGCGTCACCAAAGAGGAGCAGCTTTACCGCCAGGACTACTGCGGCTGTATCTACGGTCTGACCATGCAGCGTGACCAGCAGGACAAGCTGATGGACGAGATGTTCTCGCCTATCTCGCAGCAGGTCCTCCCGGCTTCTATCGAAGAGCGTTTGGAGATGTATGAAAAGCGTATGCGGCTCGAAGACGAAAGGATCGCCTACAAGATCGTCCGGCAGAAATTCCTCAACTACCGTCAATTCTCCTGTACGCTTTTAAAAGGCAAAACCACCGTTGTGCCGGCGCACGCCCTGGCCTACTCCTATCTGCCGCGCAAACGTGCACAGGGCAAGATCGAGTACAGCATTGACGATGTCCACTACATGAACCGTGAAGAGATCTGCTTTATTACATTGATGCATTACAATACACTGGCCGGTACCCGATTTCAAACGGTACAGGAACTTATCTTTTCGACGCCTACGGTCGAGACGGAATTGAATATCCGCCATAAACTGCTGCCGCTGGGTTACAGTCTCTCACCGATCATTGTTGTCGATACGATCGTCGACGGTAAACTGACATTAAGCCTTGATGCCAAGACCTATGATGACACCAAAGAGATTTTGGTAGAGCTCTAGCTTTTAGACCCCTTTTCAACCACCTATTTTAGGCGATAATACTCTCTTAACAGACTTTTGGATAAAATAAGCCATTAATTTTAAAAGGCACCCTCTTTGTAGTTAAAGAGGCAGTGTCTGATGCAAAAGGTTTTATACATGATGGACGTCGTTGAAATTCAAGAGATCTTACCTCACCGTTACCCGTTTCTACTGGTAGACAGAGTTGTTTCACTGGACAAAGGTGAAAAAATTGTTGCTTTCAAAAATGTCAGTATCAGTGAACCGGTATTTGAGGGACACTTTCCGGGTCATCCGATCTATCCGGGTGTTATGATCCTGGAAGGTCTTGCACAAGCAGGCGGTCTTTTGGCCTTTCAAAGTATGGATCTGAGCAAAGAAGAGGTCAAAGAAAAAGTCGTTTATTTCATGAGTATTGACAATGCAAAATTCCGTAAACCGGTTCGTCCCGGTGACCGACTTGAGTACCGTGTCAGCGTAATCAAACAAAAAGGCGCTATTTGGATGCTAAACGGAAAAGCCTATGTTGATGACCAACTGGTATCAGAAGCTGAACTAAAAGCTATGGTAGTCGACAAATAAGGTCTGATGTGAGTACTATTTCTCCTTTAGCCATCATTGAAGATGGCGCTGTTATCGGTGAGAATGTCGAGATCGCTCCACACTGTTTTATCTCCGGGGAAGCAACGATCGGTGACGGAACGACTATTGCACATGGTGCCTGTATCTACGGCAAAACGACCATTGGTAAGAACAACCGCATCTTTTCACATGCCGTGCTGGGTTCAATTCCTCAAGACCTAAAATTTCATGGTGAAGATGTCGAATTGGTCATCGGTGACAACAACACCATTCGTGAATTCACCCTCTTCAACCCGGGGACAGAAGGTGGGGGAGGCATCACAAAGATCGGTAACAACAACCTCTTTATGGGCTATGTTCACCTCGGTCACGATGTCATTATCGGAGACAACTGTATTTTGGCCAATGCAGCCACCCTTGCAGGACATGTTGAGTTGGGCAACGGTGCCGTTATCGGCGGCATGACTCCGATCCATCAGTTTGTCAAAGTCGGTGATTTCGCAATGGTGGGCGGTGCCTCGGCACTGTCGCAAGATGTACCTCCTTACTGTTTGGCCGAAGGCAACCGTGCGACACTCAGAGGCCTTAACCTGACCGGACTTCGCCGTCATGTAGACCGAGAAGATATTAACGCCCTGAAATCGGCTTATAAAGAACTTTTTGAGATGGGTAAACCGCTTCAAGATGTTGCCAAAGAGCTCGTTGAATCAACCCAAAGTGACTATGTCAAGAAGCTTTGTGAATTTATTATTAACACCAAACGCGGTATTCCGTTTGAGAGGAAAAACATATGAGTGACCACCGCCACTGCAGTTTCTGTAATGCAACCGAGAGCGAAGAAAACCCGCTGATCGCCGGTAATAGCGTCTATATCTGTAAAAACTGTGTCTACTCTGCCTACAAAATAATGTTCGGTGACAACCAGGGTGAAGTAACGGCCAAAGAGAAAGCTCTGGTCGATGCGACAACGGAACTGATGACACCAAAAGAGCTCAATGCCTTTTTGGGTGAGTACATCATCGGTCAGGAAAATGCCAGAAAACTGCTTTCGGTAGCTGTGTACAACCATTACAAACGAATCTTCAAAACCTCTTTGGTAGAAGATGACAATACCGAGATCGCCAAGTCGAATATATTGCTTATCGGTCCGACCGGTTCAGGAAAGACACTGATGGCGCAGACCATTGCCCGTGTCTTGAACGTACCGATCGCTATTGCCGATGCCACCTCGCTGACAGAAGCCGGTTACGTGGGTGAAGATGTTGAAAACATCCTGACCAAACTGCTGCAGGCTGCTGACGGCGATGTAGAACGTGCGCAACAGGGTATCGTCTTTATTGACGAGGTCGACAAGATTGCCCGCATGAGCGAGAACCGCTCGATCACCCGTGATGTCTCCGGCGAAGGAGTCCAGCAGGCCTTGCTTAAGATCATCGAAGGCGCTCAGGTCAACCTGCCGCCTAAAGGGGGACGTAAACACCCCAACCAGGAGTTTGTTCAGATGGACACCTCCGGCATTCTCTTTATCTGCGGCGGCGCATTTGACGGTATGCAGGACATCTTAAAACGTAAACAGGGTGAAAATATCCTCGGTTTCGGTCAAGAGAAAAAATCTAAAGATGAACAGAAACCGACACTTGAGATGGTCGAGCCCGATGACCTCGTCCATTATGGTCTGATCCCTGAACTCATCGGCCGTCTGCCTATTATCGCCTCACTCAATGAGATCAGCGAGGAAGACATGGTCCGCATTTTGACAGAACCGAAGAACTCACTGGTCAAGCAGTATAAAAAACTCTTTGCGATCGATGATGTTGAACTGAATTTTGAAGAAGATGCACTGCGTGCCGTTGCCGCTAAAGCGATAGCACGTAAAACAGGTGCTCGCGGTATCCGTGCGATTATGGAAGAGAGTATGATCGACATCATGTACACACTTCCGGAATACAGTGGTTACGAAGTGGTCATCACCAGAGAGGTCATCGACAATGGCGAAGAACCCCTCTATATTAAAAAAAGCAAACAAAAAAGCGCATAGGAACATAACACATGATATTTAACAAACTCATCGGTCTCTTTTCGAGTGACCTTGCCATTGACCTTGGGACTGCCAATACGCTGGTCATTGCCAAAGGCCATGGCATCATCATTAACGAGCCTTCTGTTGTTGCCGTTAAAAATGGTAAATACGGTCAGTCGCAAGTACTGGCTGTAGGTCAAGAGGCCAAAGATATGGTGGGTAAGACACCAGGTAATATCCGCGCGATCCGCCCAATGAGAGACGGTGTCATCGCTGACTTTGACATGACTGAAAAGATGATCCGCAAGTTCATCGAAAAGGCACATGGACGTAAGGCCCTTATCAGCCCGCGTATTATTATCTGTGTTCCTTACGGTCTGACACAGGTCGAGCGTAAAGCGGTACGTGAATCTGCTCTATCAGCAGGTGCCCGTGAAGTCTTCCTGATCGAAGAACCGATGGCAGCTGCGATCGGTGCAGGTATCGATATCCGTGAACCGCAAGGCCATCTTGTCGTCGATATCGGCGGCGGTACGACTGAGATCGGTGTTGTCTCCCTTGGGGGACTGGTACTATCCAAATCTATCCGTGTTGCCGGTGACAAGATCGACCTTGCGATCATCAACTACATTCGCCGTAAATACAACCTCTTGATCGGTGAGCGTGTTGCCGAAGAGATCAAGATCTCTGTCGGTACAGCCGTTGAACTGGACGAGACATTGACCTACACGATTACCGGTCGTGACCAGGTCGAAGGACTGCTCAGTTCAATCTCACTGACCAGTGATGATGCCAAAGAAGCGATGGAAGAACCGCTCAAAGAGATCGCAGAAGCTTTACGCGATGTACTTGAACAGATGCCGCCTGACCTAGCCGGCGATATCGTCAATCACGGTGTCGTTCTTACCGGCGGCGGTGCCCTGATCCGTCAACTTGACAAGTACCTCTCTGATATCATCCGTATTCCGGTCTATGTTGCTGATGAGCCTCTTTTGGCCGTTGCAAAAGGAACCGGAAAAGCACTTGACGAAATCGATCTTCTACAAGAACTTTTTGACGAATAGATGAACAAAGAAGTCCTCGGTATCTTTTTCCTGTTTGTAGCACTTTTCAGTGCTGCACTGATGTTTTCAACAGGTCTTCAGAGCCCTATTCTCTCCCTTACAAACAGCATTAAAAGTTCCTATCACAATGCGACTGCCGCCATCAGTGCAGGTTATGACGAACATTTTGCACAGCGCGACACGATCATTGAGCTGCGTGAAGAACTGCGGCTTTATGAGGAGAGCCATCTGCTCTTACACCAAGTCGCCACCGAACTCAATTCCCTTTTCATTGAAAACAATTCCCCCTTTAAAGTCAATCCGGACGTCGCATTGGTGCGGACAATCTCGTATGTCAAATTCGGAGATATCAACAAAGTCTGGATCGACACACCACCCTTTGATACATCAAAAGTGTATGGTCTTGTGCACAAGGAAAATGTTGCCGGTATTGTCGTCATGAAAGAGAACCGGCCTATGGCGCTTCTTAATGGGGCGATCAAAAGTTCCTACGCCGTCTATGTCGGCAAGAACAATGCGCCGGGAATTGTTCATGGTCTCAACACCAAAGAGCTGATCGTCGAATTCATTCCGACCTGGATCACGATTGCCGAAGGTGACGAGGTGGTGACGTCGGGCCTGGACCATCTCTTTTTTCCGGGACTCAAAGTCGGTAAAGTCATCTCGATCGAACAGTCTCAGGGCTATCAAAATGCCATCATCAAACCTTACTACAACGCCAGTAACCCTGACTATTTTCATCTTATAAAAAGTATCCGCTAAGCGTCGAGTATTTATAAAATACTCACCCCCGATCTCTCTATCTTTTTTCATACATTATTCACCGTTTTTTAAGCACCATTTCCCTATAATAAGCAAATTTTTACACATTTTCGAAGGGTCATAATGCCAAAACGCACCGACATAAAAACGATACTTCTTATAGGCTCCGGACCGATCATTATCGGTCAAGCATGTGAATTTGACTATTCAGGTACACAAGCCGTTAAAACACTTAAAGAGCTAGGCTACCGTGTAGTCCTGATCAACTCTAATCCGGCCACTATTATGACGGATCCGGAGTTCGCTGACCGTACCTATATTGAGCCGATCAAGCCTGAAGTCATTGCCGAGATCATCAAGAAAGAGAATGTTGATGCTATTTTACCGACGATGGGTGGCCAGACAGCGCTCAACGCTGCAATGCAGATGTACGAAGCCGGAATGCTTGAAGGTATTGAGTTTTTAGGTGCCAAACCAGAAGCGATCACCATGGGAGAAGACCGTCTTGCCTTCAAAGATGCCATGATCAGACTGGGAATGGACCTTCCAAACTCACGATATGCACACAACATGGACGAAGCACTGGCAGCGGCTGAAGAGATCGGCTTCCCGATCATTATCCGTGCCTCATTTACCCTTGCCGGCGGCGGTTCGGGTGTGGCGTATAACATCGATGAGTATAAAGAACTGGCGCAGCGCGGTCTAGACGAAAGTCCGATCACTGAGATCCTGGTCGAAGAGTCGCTTCTGGGCTGGAAAGAGTACGAGATGGAAGTCATCCGTGACTCGGCGGACAACTGTATTATCGTCTGTGCAATCGAAAACTTTGACCCGATGGGTGTCCACACAGGTGATTCCATCACGGTTGCCCCTGCACTGACGCTGACGGACAAAGAGTACCAGCGCATGCGAGACGCGTCCTTTGCCATTCTTCGTGAGATCGGTGTTGACACCGGCGGTTCGAACGTACAGTTCTCGGTCGACCCTAAAACCGGCCGTATGATCGTTATCGAGATGAACCCGCGCGTTTCCCGTTCTTCGGCGCTTGCTTCCAAAGCAACCGGTTATCCTATTGCCAAAGTGGCAACGCTCTTGGCGGTCGGTTTCACCCTTGACGAAGTGACCAACGATATTACCGGAACACCGGCATCGTTTGAGCCGGTCATCGACTACGTTGTGACCAAGATACCGCGTTTTACCTTCGAAAAATTCCCGGAAGCGGAATCGACACTCTCAACATCCATGAAGTCTGTCGGTGAAGTCATGGCGATCGGCCGTACCTTTAAAGAGTCGATGCAAAAGGCGCTCTGTTCCCTTGAGACCGGTCTCAGCGGTTTTGATGAGATGGACGGCGACATGGATTTCATCCAGCACGAGATCCGCCGTCCCAATGCAGAGCGTGCACTTTATGTTGCCGAAGGTCTTCGCCGCGGCATGAGCGTTGAAGAGATCTTTGACACCTGTAAGATCGATCCATGGTTCCTTTACCAGCTCGAAGAGATCATTGCGAGTGAAAAAGAGATCAACCTTGAGTTGTTAAACGATGAAAAAGCCTTCCGTAAACTTAAAACAGACGGTTTCTCCGACAAACGTATCTCTAAACTTATTACTAAAAACTGCTCGACACCGATGAGCGAGAATGATGTTTACGCTGCGCGCAAACGTATGGACATTCACCTCGAGTACAACGAAGTCGACACCTGCGCGGCAGAGTTTGAGGCATTAACGCCTTACCTCTATTCGACGACCAATATCACCAAGCTGCCAAAAGCTGCACCGCGCGCGTCAGATAAGAAAAAAGTCCTTATTCTTGGCGGCGGGCCAAACCGTATCGGTCAGGGTATTGAGTTTGACTACTGTTGTGTCCATGCCGCCTTTGCCCTTAACGACATGGGCATCGAGACGATTATGTACAACTGTAACCCGGAGACGGTTTCGACTGACTACGATACTTCTGATGTACTCTACTTCGAACCGATCGACTTCGAGCATGTACGCGAAGTGATCGAAACAGAAAACCCGGACGGTATCATCGTTCACTTCGGCGGTCAGACACCGTTGAAACTTGCCAACCCATTAACGGCTATCGGTGCAAAGATCTCCGGAACACCGGCCCGTGTCATCGACCTGGCAGAAGATCGTAAACAGTTCTCGGAATTTGTTGAAAGCCACGGACTGCTCCAACCGAAAAACGGTTTGGCGACGACAAAAGAGGAAGCGGTCGTTATTGCCGAGCGTTTGACCTATCCGGTACTGGTACGCCCTTCTTTCGTTCTTGGCGGACGTGCGATGCGTATCGTTTACAACGAGACGGAACTGCGTACCTACATGGACGAAGCGGTCTCTGTCTCCAATGATGCACCTGTTCTCGTCGACAAATTCCTCGACCAGGCTGTTGAACTGGACGTTGACTGTATCTGTGACGGAACCGATGTCTATATCGGCTCAGTCATGCAGCACATTGAAGAAGCCGGAATCCACTCCGGAGATTCTGCCTGTTCGCTTCCGCCGCTGAACCTCTCCGCGGCCATTTTGAAACAGGTCGAGCAGCAGACCAAGACCATCGCACTCGGACTTGGCGTTGTCGGACTTATGAACGTACAATACGCTATCTACCAGAATGAGGTCTACCTTATCGAGGTCAACCCGCGTGCTTCACGTACGGTTCCGTTTGTCTCAAAAGCAACCGGGGTACCGTTGGCAAAAGTGGCAACACGCGTAATGATGGGCGAAAAACTTCGTGACGCACTTGCCTTCTACGACACCTATAACGTGGTTATGGAAGAAGACGGCTTGTTGAAACCGCGTTTGAAAGACCATGTTGCCATTAAAGAAGCTGTTTTCCCATTCCACAAGCTTTACGGTGCCGACCTTGTGCTCAGTCCAGAGATGAAATCAACTGGAGAGGTCATGGGTATCAGCCGTAATTTCGGTAAAAGTTTTGCCAAAGCACAGATGGCTGCCGGAAATATCATTCCGAAAGAGGGAACCTGTTTCTTGTCCTTTATCGACATGGACAAAGCACATGCCCCGGAGATCGCACGCGGTCTTCATAATGCCGGATTCAAACTGATCGCGACAAAAGGGACCCAGAAGATCATCGAAGAGGCCGGGATTCCTTGTGAACTGGTACTTAAGATCTCTGAAGGACGTCCGAATATTCAAGATGCTATGAAAAATGGTGATATCAAGATGGCGATCAATACCTCGGACAACAACACCTCTAAAAAAGATGCCGTTGTCATCCGTCAGATCGTACTCGCTATGAATATCCCATACTTTACAACACTCAGCGCTGCACGTTCGGCTATCGATGCTCTGGCACAGATGCAAGATGCAAACTGGAATGAACCTCAGGCACTTCAAGAGTATCTCAACAATTAAGATGGACCTTGTCTACCTGGCACAGACCGACACCACCGTCGGTTTTCTTTCACAAGATGCGCAGAAACTGGCCCGCATCAAAGAACGCCCTCTCAACAAACCTTTTATCCGGAGTTTTGATTCGCTCAAGAGCTATACCGATTTGGGAGGACGTGTTCCAAACCGTCATAAACGTCGATTGCGGCGTTCGAGCTCAACGAGCTACGTCATCAACAACATCGCCGTTCGCATTGTTGCCGATGGCCCGCATCATGAGCTGCTTTCTAAATTTCATTGGTTCTACAGCACCTCAGCCAACGAAAAAGGCAAACATTTTGAGATCGGTTTTGCACGAGAGAACGCGGACATCATTGTCGAAGACGAACGCGGTCTTTTTGAAGGCAAAGCATCGTCGATCTACAAATTAAATCACCAGAAAATCAAACAATTACGTTAAAGGAAGAATTTTGAAACATATCTCAACTATTGGCTCAGCAGCCCTGCTTGGCAGT
Organism: Sulfurimonadaceae bacterium; assembly: GCA_041553195.1. Lineage (GTDB taxonomy): Bacteria > Campylobacterota > Campylobacteria > Campylobacterales > Sulfurimonadaceae > Sulfonitrofixus. The sequence goes on along the minus strand of JBFEJN010000012.1, from coordinate 25,141 downwards.
ATGGGTATCGCCGTTATGAGCACTATTACAGGCTGTTCAGGGCAACAACAGCAAGAGCCTCAAAACCGGTTTCTTATTATCGAACAACAGGCAAACGGCAAATATATCGTTGTTGAAGAGATGCCTACAGAAGGTCCTTCGCGTTCTATCATCCGCGAGCGAGATGAAAACGGTGTTGTAACAGAACGTTTTATGAACGAAGACGAGATGCGCCGCCTTGCAGAACAAGAGTACCAAAAGGTTCAAAACGGCCAATCCGAGCTGAACCAGGAGCCATCAGCTACCCCGGGGATGGGTCTTGCCGGCACTATTTTGGCCGTTGCCGCAGGTTCTCTGATGGGGAACATGATCGGTAATGCCTTGATGGGCAATAAAAACTTCCAGCGTCACTCGAACGCTGTCAACAAATCCGCTTATCACCAGAGTGCCGCATCACGAAAGGCCTCTTCCAGCTCCAAAAAAAGCTTTTTCGGCGGTTCAAAAACAGGCAGTTCACTCAAGCCTACCAGCTCTTTCGGAGGCTGAGAAGTGGTTAAACTCCAACATGTCACCCCACTGGATGACGAAGACTTAGAGAAGATCGGTTTCAGCTGGCATACGGATGAAGATGGCAGCAAGTATGTCGCCGACCAGCTTGTCGAGGTAACGCAGGACGAGGCAGAAGCCTATTACGAAGCGGCCAACACCCTTTATGACATGTATGTCGAAGCCGCTGAGCATGTCATCGAAAATGATCTCTTTTTCGAACTGGGCATCCCTTTCAACATTGTCGAGACCATCAAGAAGTCATGGGAAAATGATGTCCACTGGCACATCTATGGCCGTTTCGATCTCGCAGGCGGTATCGACGGAAAGCCAATTAAACTCATCGAGTTCAATGCCGATACACCGACCGGACTCTTTGAGACAGCTGTCTTGCAATGGGCGCTGCTTAAAGCGAACGGTATGGACGATGCCAAACAATTCAACGACATCTATAAAGCCATCGAAGCGAATTTTAAACGTCTCATCACCCTCTTTGACGACACAGAACTCTTTGATGAACGTTATGACGGATGGAAGATCCTCTTTTCAAGTGTCGAAGGGCTGGCGGAAGAGGAGGTCACTACACGCCTTCTTCAGCAGATCGCGACCGATGCCGGTTTCAACACCGGTTTTGAGTTTTTACAGAACGTCCAGTTTGACGAAAACGGCATCAGCGATGCCAATGGTATGGAGTATGAATATTGGTTTAAACTCTACCCCTGGGAAGATATCGGCAGCGATGAAGGCGAACTCGCCGTACTCTTGAACGAGATCATGCAGAAGCAGAAGGCGATCATCCTTAACCCTGCCTACACCGTACTCTTTCAATCAAAAGGGATGTTAAAAGTACTCTCCGATCTTTTCCCCGGCTCCCCTTACCTGCTGCACACCTCTGATGAGCCGCTGGAAGGTGCTTACGTCGAAAAACGCCATTTCGGCAGAGAAGGTGCCAACACCAGGGTTGTCGACAGTTCCGGAAACATTGTCGCCGAGACAGAAGGTCCCTACGAAAACTACCGACCGATCTACCAAGAGTACGTCGATTTTCCAAAAGACAGCCAGGGCAACAAATACCAGGCCGGCGTCTTCTTCGCCTACGAAGCCTGCGGCCTGGGCTTCAGACGCGGCGGCGAGATCATGGACAACATGAGCAAGTTCGTAGGACACGTATTAACGCATTAAGCAAGATGGCGAAGCCCATCTTAAACCGAGACAGCGAAGCGCATCTCCCCCCAAGCTCAACCCATTAAAAGTTGCAGATTTGGTGTTAGTTGTGCCGGATGTGAACCCGAAGACGCACTAGTGTGCGTTGAGCGGTGAACTCCGGTGCAAATCGCGCCGAAGCTGCAACTTTTAAGCATCGTTCAGGTTTTTTGTTTCGCGCACCATGCTTTCGCCATTGCCCATCAAAACCGCCAACCACCGCGTCTCTTCACGTGTATTCAAAATAATCTTGATCACCAGCGTCAGCGGAATCGAAAGAAGCATCCCGGCAGGTCCCAGCAGCCATCCCCAAAAGATCAGAGATAAAAAAACAACCAGGGTAGAAATACCGAGACCCTGTCCCATAATACGCGGTTCCATAATCGAACCGATCAGAACATTGATCATCAAGTAGACAAAGCCCACTTCGAGAGCACCGAAGGTTCCAAGTTGCACCAGTGCCAGCAGGACAGCCGGTACAGCAGCGATGATGGAACCGATGTTTGGAATAAAGTTAAACAAGAAGGCGACAAGACCCCAAAGAACCGCATAGTCCAAACCGATGAGCATCAGGACTGATGTGACGATCAGACCCGTAACAAGCGAGATAACCGCTTTGAGTGCCATGTAGCGTTTTATCTTCATAAGCACCTCATTGACATGCTTCATCGTCTCTCTTTCGCCGTCAGCCAGGTCAAGCTTTCGACTGAACTGCGTCGATTCCAATAGGATGAAAATAAGGATCAACAAGATCATAAAACTGTTCGTCAGGACTGCACCGGCCCCCTTTAGGACGGTAGCAGAATACTGCATCAGCTTCGCCGGATCAAAGACAGAGGCAAGGTCCCCTTTGATCAGACCGTAACGGCTTAAAATCTCTGTCAGAGAGCTCAGCTGAACATGCAGCTTCTCTTCATAGACAGGTATATTGCCGCTGAAACTCTGTACCGAGGTACCCACAAGGACACCCAGCAGACTAAAGATGACCGCCAAGCCGCCTACAACAGCAATAAGTGCAAAGATGGTCGGTAATTTCTTGTGTATCAACCAGCTGTATACGGGAGAGATAATCGTTGCAATAAAGGCAGCCAACAAGAAAGGAACGACAATAGCCGCTGCTATTTTCAACGCACCTAAAATAATTATAATTGCGGCAATGACAAGAACAATATTCCCGGTTGATTTGACTTGTATCATTTTATTCACTTATGTTAATATAAGGTCAATTTTAACATAAAGAAGAGAAAACATGTACCAAGACCAGGGTTCATTAGAGAGAGCTGTAAACGGTGACTACCATTTCAGTGTAGGAGAGGTTCTCTCCGAAGCGTGGGAAAAAGTTTCCGGTGCAAAACTCAAGATCGTTGCCGCGATGTTTATCTATATTGTTATTGCTTCGCTTATTACAGGATTTATCAGTCTCTTTTTAGATGCCAAGCCCTATTACGATGCAGAACTCTTCCTACAGGCTTTTGCTATCGACACGCTTGTCGGCTGGATCGCTTCGCCCGTCACGATACCACTCTCTCTTGGTCTCTTGCTATTAGGCTATGCCCGTGCTAACGACGAAGAGCTGCGCATCGATTCTATTTTCAACTATTATGTCCTGGTCTGGCCGCTCTTTTTTGCCTCGCTTCTGATCACGATGCTAACCTATATCGGTTTGGCACTCCTCATTCTCCCCGGGATCTACCTCTCCATAGCCTACAGTTTTACACTGCCGTTGATGGTCGATAAAAAGCTGGACATCTGGGGTGCGATGGAGGTCTCAAGACGGGCCGTGACAAAAAAGTGGTTCACCGTTTTCGGTGTCAACATCTCCCTTGTCCTGCTTACTGTTGTCAGTGCAATCCCGCTTGGAATCGGTCTTATTTGGACCATACCGCTCGTCATGATCGCACAGGGCGTCATGTACCGCAAGATCTTCGGCTGGAAGATCCACGATCCGATCGCGGAGTAGTCTGTGTAAAAATCGGAACGATCTGCTCTTTTATAAAGGGATACCCTTTAATTCTGGATATCTTTACTGCTGTTGAGCTGTTGCAGGTAGTTGGCGATATTCATCAATGAGAACGTCACTAAAAAGATCATCAGACCCGGAAAGAAACTCACCCACCAGGCGATGTCAAGCACCTCTTTACCGTTACTGAGTATTGTACCCCAGCTCATCTGCGGTGCGACAATCCCCAACCCAAGATAACTTAGCCCTGATTCGGCCAGAATAGCGCCCCCTACCCCAAAGGTAAAACTGACGAAAAAGATAGGTGCCAAAAGCGGCGCATAGTATTTCAAAAGTATTTTCGATTTTGAGACCCTGGCAATGTTCAAGATCTTGATAAAAGGCTGTGAGGTAATGGCAAAACTCTCAGAACGGATCAATCTTGCCGTTGTCATCCATCCTGTCACCGATATGATGAGAATAAGAACCCAGACGGAAGCATTGATATAACTGACCAGTGCAAGTAGTAAAAAAAAGGTCGGAAAGGTTAGAAAAAGGTCCACCATGATGACAAAGCCCTTATCGACTTGCCCGCGGAAATACCCTGCAGTCGCCCCCAGTATGAGCCCAACGAACGAAGCGATAAAAGCACTCCCCACCCCGATAAGCAACGAGACCTTGCCCCCTTCAATAAGACGGGCAAGAAGATCACGGCCTAAACGGTCTGTGCCCAGGGGAAACTGTAACGTAGGCGCGATCAAGATTGCTTCTTTATGAAGGTCAAAGGGACTTTGTCCGTAAACGAACTGTCCAAAGAAGACAAAGACAACTAAAAGAAAAAGCGTCACAACACTCAGTTTCGGTAGATTTTCCAACATTGACCTCATACAGTTTAAATGAACTATATCAAAGAGTGGCTAAGAGTAATCCTTGACGTAAGTACTACCGGGGCCTTGCACTAAAAAAACGATCGTTACTACGAGTTTTTACTGTTTAGTATCTTAATCCAATATTGTGACATGCATCGTCACTGTTGTCGTTTCACCCTTGTCTTCACTGACAGCAATAACAATATCATACGTAATATTGCTACTGACCGGCGGTGCATCAACACGTAAGACACCATTGGTATTCATACTGAAGATACTGCTATTAGGGTTCGTCACGATTGTTGAATACAGGGCACCATTACTTGGAGATGCCGTTGCACTCAGATAAAGATCTGTAACCTTATTACTTATTATTCCAAAAAAGCTTGTACCATCATTTACCGATGCAGAAAGAGTTCCGGAAGATGCAAAAACGATATTTGTCGGTGCATCAGCTGTATCTGCGATCTGTACCACAAAATGTTGGACCGCCGTATTGACACTGTACAGCGTATCGGTGACACGAATGTCGACCTCATACACATTGTCCTGATTCGCGTCTTGCGGATCCTCAAAGTTTCTGGCAACATTAAATGTCAATAGACCGTCACTGGTAACATTGAAAAATGCCACATCTGCACCCGAGACTTTCGAGTATGTCAGTGATGAACCGATCGGTGACGTGGCGGTAAGTTGAACAATAGCCTTGTTATTTTCATTCACATTCAGATTTGCAGATGTCATAAATTCAGGAATACCATTAACGACTTCAATATGCAGTTCTCCCTGTTGGATAGCACTGTGGTTTAAATCATCACTGGCTACAACTGCCCCACGATAGATATTTGCTTCGGGATCACTGCTAAAGGTATAAGCAGGTACATGGACCGTCATCATGCCCGTTACAGCATCGATGCTAAAGATGGAAGGGTCTGTCCCGTCATCCATTGCATACGTAATCGGTCTAGCTGCTGCTGAGACAGCGAAAATCGGCACATTTACGACACTATTTTGCGGTAAGGTTGCGACATCTTGCGAAGTGAACGTAATCGCATAACTCAGTGCTACAACATCTACAGTGACGGTAGGAGAAAATGTCAATGACCCGTTAAACTGGCTCTGTGCAGAGATGTTCAGCTCATAATGTTCGCTCACGATCGCCGGTGATTTAAAATTCAGACTACCGGTACTCGGATCAAGGGTAAAGATATCGGTGTGATTGTGCAGTGTATATGTCACACTCACGACTGTCTCATCTTTCCCGTTTGCCATAATAGTACCTACAGCCGTTGTATTTTCTGTCGGTGTAAAGCTGCTTAAGGACGTAAACTGCAATGTTTCATCAACATCTGTCACTGCGACAACAATATTTTTTTCATCCGAAATATTACCGAGACTGTCTTCTACCTGCAGTGTCACACTGTAACTGTTTGTCCCGGCATTAGATGCATGTAATTCAAAATCAGCACCGATATTAAACCGCAATCCGTTGCCATCAAATGTAAACAACGCTGCATCTGCGCCGGTAACGTTGTACGTATCGACAACACCATTGCCATCGCTGACAATCAGGACATTCATATTTCCTGTACTGTTTTCAACAATGTTGAATGTTGTTGAATTGATGACAGGTCTGATCTTGTCAGGGTCCTGAAGCAGCGTCACCGAAATGGTATCGGTCGTCACCGTGTTATCGTTGTCATCCGTGATAACGACGGCAAAAGTGTAAATATTACTCAACCCTTCAACATATGTCGTATTCAGCGTCACCGTTCCCTGATCATCAATAGTGAACTTCGCTGTATCCGTTCCTGTCAGTAGGTAGGAAAGTGTCGTAGACGAACCGTTCGGTGTAGCCTGGATGCTAAGTATAACCGACTGTGTCTCGACGATGGTCACCGTTCTGAGGTAATTGTTGTCGATACTTGGCGGTATTTTGGCCGGGTCGTCAACAACAACCACCTGGAACGGTTCACTCAATGTTCTTGAACCGTTCAGCTGACTCTCTACGGCAACCTGTACCGTGATATTATCATCGATCTGCGCCGGGTTTTTAAAACTGATCGCGCCTGCAGCATCTATTGAAAAATAGCTGCTCCCCTGTACAAGAGAGAACTGTTTTTCAATTCCAACCGAAAGCGTATTGGCTACGGCTTCGATGATCGTTACGATTCCTGTATAGCCTTCCTCTACAGCTTGGTCATGAATACCGATAAAATTAAATTTTTCATCTATATCAATGATCTCGACCCTTACAGTTACCGCTTCGCTTTTTTGTCCATGGCTGTCTTCGACTTGCATGGTAAAGCCAAGAGCGCCACTGGACAATTCAAAATCTTTTGACTCTTTCAGCAGCAATCTTCCCTGCTTGACTTCAAACAGCGCAGCGTCTCCACCGCTCAGGGTATAGGCAGTAATCTCGGCATCCTCTGCTTTGTACACAACTACAGGAATGTTCCCCAACGAATTCTCTACGATCTTGAAATGCTGCGAAATAATGACCGGATGGATCTCGGATGAACTGGCCACCTTGACAACAGTAACACCCGAAAACAGCGTCGTGTTTCCATAACCGTCTGTTACAAGAACATCGATATTGAAAGTAGTCTTTCCTGATGCTTCGGCTTCATTTTGAACAAACCGTACATTGCCATTATCATCGACAGTAAAGAGTGTTTTATCAACGCCATCCAACACATAGCTTAATGCGCCCTGTCCATCTGCCGCATCGGCATCCAACTGAAAGACAACACCTATAAAGCTACTGATCTCATAATTTTTGAGTGTTGTATAGACAACAGGAGCTATCACAGTGATATCTTCAACAACTTCGACTTCAATTACCTGTATAGCACGATTTCCTGCACTATCTTCGGTAGCGACCACCACTTCATAAATATTGTTCCCTCCGTTTTGGAAAAGGGGTTTTTCTATGAATGTAAGTTTTCCTGTGACCTTGTCGATCTTAAACAGGGCGCTGTCTTCCCCGCCGACAATACTGAAGGTCAAATTCTCAGTTGAATCGGTCTGCAGTGTCAAGACATTACTGTCGGTTGTAGCAACATAGACTTTATTTCTTGACGTAAAGGTGATATCCCCGTTGAAAAAGTTGAAGCTGAGTCGCTGTACATCTGCAAATGAATAATTTGCTTCACCGCCGCAGCCGCTTATTGCAAGTGATGCCAATGTTGTTATAGAAATAAATAAAAATTGTTTGAATAAATGCAAAAATTCCCCTGTCAAAAAGCACCTCTATAAAATTCAGACATACTCATAAGGTATTCGTCTTTATAATTATGTCGAGTGAGGTATCTATAATTCTTTCTAATATCGCATAAATAGCGTAAAGATCTGATTAAAATCACTAAAATATCACATTATCAACATAAATAATACACAGTCAATGGCTTATGATAATCTCATATAATAATCGATATAAAAGAAGATGGTTTTTGCCCTTATTATTTGTATAAGGAGTGATTAACAGGAGTACGACAAGTGACTGGCATCGAGAGGAATGAGAGGATATCTCCAGGAACGGACCTGTGATCAATCCCAAAATTCGTATGCCAGACCAACCGTTGCGATTGGGCTCGAGCTATTGTCCTGCAGTTTGGCCCAAACAGCAAAATTCTCGTGAAAATGGTAGGCACCCCGAATACCGACTATCAGGTTATTTTCATAACCTTGGAACGTCTCACCTGTGCTGACGGTTCTGTAGAGATACTGAAACTGATAACCGAATGTGAGCTGCAGGTCATAATGCATATGATACCGATACCCCACACCGCCGTTGAGTCCAACACGAAAGATATAGGGGCTGCCACCATCATAGATAACATCAGCAGTCGGATCCGGATCTGTCGTGTTGGTCTGCTGCATGACCCATCCCAGTTCTGCACCGCCGAGCACGTAGAGATTGGCTAATGGCAGTTTATAAAGGTACGCAGCATCAAGTGTCATGGTCGGAGCTGAAACATACTCATATTCGGCACTCTTTTTACCTGTCGCTTTTTCGACAAGGTCCCCCTCAAAGGTACCCACGCCGCCGCCGGAGTAACCGATACCGAAACCGATCTGTATTGCCTGCCATAAGCCGTCATCAAGCATCAACGAAGCACCGTAGCCGTCATACTTTTCCTGACAGACTTCATCAATCTCTTTCATCTGTTGCGGAGGCAGTGTGCTTAATGTATACGTTGCACTCAACAAACACTCGTCATTAGTCAACTTTCGACTGGTCACCTGGACATTTTTGATCTCTATAGGATGGGCCAAGCGTATATCAATATTATGCGTCGGACAAAGATCCGCATGCGCCAATGCCTCGTCTGACATCTGCTCTTTTGCATCTTCCTCACAGTCCGTCAACTCACTGTAATCTCGGAGTGCTGCATCGAGGTAAAAGTCAGATTCTGCACTCAAATTATACTCTTCAGTAACCATATATGATTGTTCGCTGCCAGCATCGATATCGAGGTATGTTTCGATACCGTTCTCTTTAACGATTTTTTTCTCTTTTTCTGTATTTATCTTTACATCGTTCTGCGCCTGGACAAACGTAGCAGAAAGCAAGAGTGTCAATGTCAGTAATAATCTTTTCATTTTATCCGCCTCTACTTTTGCATCGCTAGATTACGATACCCGTAAAATTCCGGTTCCTGGGTAAAGTCAGGTCCATACGTCGTTGAGACCTGCAGCATTTTAATCTGCAGTTCATCAAACATCTCTCCGGCATCTTGTTCTTTTTCAGCAAGAGCCCCTTTGATCAGAAAATAACTGAACAATCGATACCCTTTTTCAAAATAGGCATTTGCCATTTGGTCACGGTTGGCAGCATTGATGATGTTGAGACGTTTATGGTACTTTGTCTTTTTAACCGGAGACATTGAGCTCTCACCTTTTTTTAGCGGTATGCCGTCTGTAATCCCTTTAAAACTTGCATCAATAAACGCGAAAGTGCGTCCCGCTTTTGAGCGTTGAAACGTGTTGTAGATTCGCTCCATACCGATAAGTCCATCATCGCTCATCATATCGACCGATCCGTCATACGCCAATAAAAAGTTTTTTCCTGAAGGCCCCGACATGGCATGACCCACATAGTAAAAATAGATGGTATCATCCGGTTGGATACGCTTGATCATTTTCTCGAGTTGATTGATAATATTTTCACCTGTTGCCTTCTCGTTTTCAACCGTGATAATATGACGGGACGGAATACCAAGTTTTTTTTGAAAAGCTTCATTCATTGTCTTGGCAGTACGTGAGGCAAACAGGACTTTATCGGCGTTGGCATAGTCTTCTATGGAGATGATAAACAGCCACGACTTGTAATCAGGATAAGCTTTTTTTGTCCGTTTGATCAGTTGTTGAAGATCATCTGTCTTTGCACTGTACTGTTTTTGATCGTAGCTCGTGATGAGGGGTAGATAAGGATCGTTAAGATTGGGGTCCTGCTGACTATCGTCAAACACCATGCTTACATTTTGCAGTTGAGGATAGTTCTGTGAGACTTTTCCGCCACCATGTACCTTGGCATCATAATCGATGAATTGGCGGAACTGCTGGAGTTTTTGATTGTATTTTTTGACCAAGTCATCAAACTCTTTTTTTGAACTGTTGGCAATATAATTTCGTCTCAACACTTCTGACCGGTACTGTTGCTGAACTCCAAATGTCTCATCCTGACGTTTTTTCGTTGCTTCTCTAACCCGTAACAGAAAAGATTCTTCGCTTTCATTACGCAATTTGGTGAATGGTTGAAGGTCACTGAACTGTGGGACAGTCACCTTGTCCGTACTCGGAAAAGCATTCATGGCCTCAAGTTGTACCGCTGAAATGTCAAGCGGTACGTAGTTGTTGGAAATGGTGCTTTCAGCAAAAAGCGACAGTGCGCTTAGTGCTAAAAATGCTAAAATTTTATGCATACAATCTCTCTATTATTACCTGTAATCGGCACTTGTTTTGTGTTATGACTTTATCTTATAAGACATCGTCCGCGCCCATTCTACATAAAACTTCTATAAATAAAAGTATAAGTTCCTCTGAAAACCAAAGTATATAAAAGAGCTATTCAAGTTATAATTCATGATTATTGACGTAAAAAGTATCGACTAAAACCGATCTTACCTGCATAAAGAAGAAGAATTACGCCCACGTTTTTAACGATTTTGGCAGCCTCTCGAAACAGGCGTATCTATTTGTGGATGGTCAGTTCCCGATATCCAAAAAACTCCGGTTCCTGCAGATAGTCATCTCCATACCTGCTTGAAACCTCGCGTATCTCTGTTCGTATGTTGTCAAACAGTTCTCCAGCATTTTGAGGCTTTGAGAGGACATCTTTAACCAGAAAATAACTGAATAAACGATACTCATTACGAAAATCCGCGTTTGCAGTGTCTTGTGCCCTGGAGCTGTTAAGAATATTTAGACGTTTATGGTAGCCTTCGGCTCTTGGGCGCATAACCGGATTTTCCACCCCTTTAATAAGAGCCACACCGTCGCTTATGCCATTAAAGCTTGCATCAACAAACGAGAAGGTTCGCAAAGCCTTAGAGTTTAAAAACCTGTTGTACATACGCTCAATTTTGATGGTATTGTCACTGTCTGTAAAGTCAGCAATACCGTCATAAGGCAAGATCAACTGCTCGCCGTTTTTGTTGCTCAGGGCATGCCCGCAATAGTAAAAATAGATGACATCGTTACGTTGGACACGGCGTATGAGTTTTCGCAGCTGTGCTCTGATATTCTTGAGCGTTGCCTCTTTATTATAGAGCGTGATAATATTTCGCTCTGATATCTCCAATTTCTTCTGAAACGTAGACTTCACGATCTCCCCTGTACGGCGGGCAAAAAGAACAGGGTCGGCATGCATATAATCTTCAATAGCAATGATGAACAGCCAGGACCTGCTGTCCGAGTATTTTTTCTGTTTTGTTTTTAACATAGTTTCTAACTCATCACTGACATCGGTAAGCGAATAGAGATCTTTGTACGCGGTAAAAAGAGGATCGTAAGGGTCGATTAGACTGGGGTTTTGTCTGATCTCTCCGCTTAACAAACGCCTGTTACGGTCTTCGACCTCAAGACGAAATGCCTTTTGCGTGGCAAAGACCTCTTGAACACGCTCGGCATGCAGTCTCTGTACTCGTAGTGCAAATGCCTCTTTGCTCTCACCTTTGGCACGCAATGGTTTTTCGACTACAGAAAGCTGCGGAATCGGTACAAAGTTATTTTCATCCAAGGGTGTGTTTTCCGCGAACAAGAAAGTACTCAGCAACAAAATAAAAAAAGAGCGAATCCAAAAATGCATTGATATCACCAAATCCAAGTTATAAAAATTAAGTATAATAGAAGAATTCTTACTTATTACAAAACGATTATGATCTTCGCAGTGATTAAAATTCATCTAAACCATAATAGCTTAGCGAGGTCTTGCCGAATTTCTTGGACTTGATCTGCATATAAACACCTATTTTTTCAGGCAGTTCCAGACCGGTCATATGTTCAATGATGATCATCTTGACCACCTCTGCCGGCAGCTTTTCTATGAGGTCGATCATCTTGAGATAGATATCTTCATGCCCTTCACGAATCGAAAACGGCGGATCGATGTAGAAGTAGGCATCTTCATTCATGCTTTTCAGACGTTTGACGACCGCGCCGATATTTCCAAAACTGTCGCCGCGATAGATCTCGCAGGCGCGGGGGTCCGTACCGGCGATGTTCTCTTGAAGAACTTTGAGAGCATCGCGGTCTCTCTCCATGAAAAAGATCTGTTTTGCCCCGCGGCTAAGGGCTTCGAGCCCGACCGAACCGCTGCCGGAAAAAAGTTCCACAAAGTTTGCATCGATAATATCGAACTGCAAAGTGTTAAAAAAAGACTCCAAAACAATGCTTTTAGAGCTTCGCGTCGTACTCATCGACGGAAGTTTCAAGGTCTTGCCTTTATACTTTCCTGAAATAATCTTTTTTGTTATGGGTTTTGCCATAAATCATCGTCCTTACAAATAGTGTTTTATACTGTATTCAAGATCTTCATCTATATTCTGTTCCAACATCCAGCGAAGATAGCCAGCGTCGGTCATCGCCACTTCCTCCAGAAAATGGTCCTTGTACTTTCCAAATGCAAACTTTTTAATGAGTACCGGTTTAATTGTCAGTTCCATCAGCCTCTCGTCATCTGCCATTGTATTAAGATACTGATGCAGAAGTCTGACATGAAAAGCATCGCTCAGTGCGGTATGTGCCTTAATCTCAAGACCAAGCTTTTGCGCTTCTTTCTCTTCGCTGCGGTAGAGCCCCAATTCATAACGCAAAAACTGCAGCGAAAAACGGTCAGTCTCATCGATAAGATGACGTGAACACTTCAGCGTGTCTATGACACCGCCCTTCCACACAAACCCCTCCTTGGCCAGCATCGCCAGCTCAAAACTGATGTTGTGGGCTATGAGAATGTTGTCAATATGGTTATGCTCATGCAGCCGTGCAACACTCTTTGCCTCACCAAAAAGCGGGGCCTTGATGACCATCTCGTTGGTTATATGGTGAAGGGCCATCGCCTCAGGTCTGATTTTACGCGCCGGCCGGATCAACTCCTGTTCTGTCTGAACATTCTCTCCATCGACTGTGATCAGACCGAGAGAGCAGATGCGGTCTGCCTCTTCGAGCCCTGTCGTCTCAAGGTCAAGATAGATCAGCACGGATTTCTTCTGTTTTGGGGAGTTTCTCCAGCATCGTATAGTAGTGTTCGAGTGTTCGAAAACTCTTTTCGAATCGCCATGCAATAATAAACTTTACAATCGTATTGCGTATATCAGGGTCCACCTTCTCGACACGGCCATAATAGCCAAGCGAACTGTTTCGGTTTTTGACCTTGGCCTCTTTGTCGTACTTAATGCCAATGATCTGAAGATATTTCCCCTCTTTGATGGTTCCTATGTCCCCTTCGGCCAACGATATTCCTGTCAGGTTGATCGCTTTGAAGTCAAAAATATCATGAAATTCACCGACTTTTCCACCCAGTTCCAGCTGGTCAAACAACACTGCGAGTTTTCGCATGTTCTCTTTACGCGCCAATTCATAACTTGATATCTTGGATGTCAGTTCTTTTAGTCTCTCTAATGCTGAGCTCACTGTGATCCTTTAGGTTTATCAAGATTTGCAGTCGGCTCTATTATACACTTAATATATAAAAATATCACATGATTACACCCTCGTTTTACCTGCGTTGAACCTACTCTGTTTTATACTTCCACACTTAAATCAAGAGAGCACGATGGACTACTTAGAAATCACCGGACCCGCCAAACTTCAAGGCAAGGTAAAGATCTCTGGCGCAAAAAATGCTGCCTTGCCGATCATTGCCATGGCACTTCTAGCAAAAAACACTGTGAAGATAGGCAATATGCCCTCTGTCGTTGACATCAAGACCCTCTTAAAACTCATTGAGAACCTTGGCGGTACCTTCTCGTTTACAAGTGAGAATACGGTTGAGATCAACACCTGCTGTCTGACCAATACGACTGCAACCTATGACATTGTCAAGACAATGCGTGCTTCCATCTTGGTTCTTGGGCCGCTGCTGTCGCGTTTTGGTCACTGTGAGGTCTCTCTACCGGGTGGCTGTGCTATCGGTCAGCGTCCTATCGACCTTCACCTTAAAGCCCTCGAGCAGATGGGTGCCACGATCACGATCCATGCCGGTTATGTCCAGGCGGAAGCCAAAGAGGGACTTAAAGGTGCCCATATCATCTTTGACAAGATCACGGTAACCGGAACCGCTAACATTGTGATGGCTGCGGCCCTTGCGCATGGCACGACCCACATTACCAATGCGGCGCGCGAGCCTGAAGTCGTACAGCTCTGCGAGATCCTTCGCGACAGCGGCGTCGTTATCAGCGGGATCGGTACGGCTGAACTCGTCATCGAAGGCACCAAAGGTCAACTGGTGGACATTATTCCTTTTGACGTTATTCCGGACCGAATCGAGGCGGGTACCTACCTCTGTGCCGCCGGTATCAGCAACTCGACCGTTACTCTGGAGAATGTCCGTCCGGACCATCTGGAAGCCGTCACCGGTAAACTCGAGGAGATGGGTTTTACCATCGATATCACCGACACTACAATGACCATCCACCCTACAGATATGATCAAACCTGTTACTATCGTGACCCAGGAGTACCCTGCATTTCCAACCGACATGCAGGCACAGTTTATGGCCTTGGCAACGCAAGCCCATGGGACATCGACCATTGAAGAGCGTCTGTTTGAAAACCGTTTTATGCACGTCAGTGAGCTTCAGCGTCTTGGGGCCAATATCAAGCTAAACGGGCATACCGCTACTATTATCGGCCCCGCAGACCTTTCAGGAACGGACGTCATGGCAACCGACCTGCGCGCCTCAAGCGCAATGGTTATTGCTGCCAACATCGCAGAAGGAATCACACAGGTCCACCGCATCTACCATCTTGACCGCGGTTATGAGAACCTGGAGAAAAAGCTGGGTGATCTCGGCGCCAAGATCGAACGTTTGAGGGAAAAATAACGCCCTTTCCCCTCAACAGCTCACGACAGCTCTTTTATTAAACTTATTTTGTAATCATCCAAAAAAACACTTTTTAAGCTCCTCAGACCTATACTCAAACAAATATATAACAAGGAGAAGACGATGAGACAGTATGAAAGTTACCGTTGTAATAAATGCGGCAATGTGGTCGAAGTGTCAAATGTGGGCGGAGGTACGCTCTCTTGCTGTGGCCAGGAGATGGAGATGATAACAGAGAACCTCACCATGGTCAATCTGCTCAAAGCCTTTGCCGGCGAGTCTATGGCCCGCAACAAATATGAGTACTTTGCCAAGGTTGCACAAAAAGAGGGACTGCGTGACATCGCAGCACACTTCCAACGGGCTGCTGACAATGAGAAGACTCACGCCAAGCTTGAACTGACCCTCAACAATGTCATGTCAAACGGCGAACCTTTTGGCGACACCATCGAAAATCTCAAACTAGCAATAGCCGGTGAAAGTTATGAAAACCTGACCATGTACCCGGACTTCGCCGCCATTGCAGAAGAGGAAGGGCATAAAGATGCCGCCCGCCTTTTTAAAGCCATCGGCAATGTCGAAGTCGAACATGAGAAGATGTACAAAGCACTCTTGGCACGCCTCGAAAACGGCGAAGAACTGCTCAGTGAGAATGATGAAGAGGAGTGGATCTGTGAAGTGTGCGGGCACGTGCACCGTGGTAAAAAACCGCCAAAAGCCTGCCCGGTCTGTAAACACCCGCAGGAGTATTTTTCACGTCTAAACACCCGGAAATAGATTAGAAAAAAAGTCTATCGGTAAAAGCGCTCGATCAAACGAATTTCCGATAGCAAGAGAGTAAAACCTTACTTTTTCTTGTCCGTAAAGATTATGAGGTCATATTGGCTTCGCGTTGTGACCAGTGATTTTTCAGGGGGGACGGAGCCTTTATTTTTGGCGACTGCCAGCGCATGTCGTAGTTCTGCGATCTCCAGTTCCATCACTTCCATCTGCTCTTTCAGACGCAAGGCGACATCAACACCGGCAATGTTGACACCGAGTTCCCGGGTAAGGCGCAAGATCATCTTGATACGATCTATGTCACGCTGTGAATAGAGACGGATGCGACCATCAGAACGTGAGGGCGTGATCAGGTTTTCGCGCTCATACTGGCGGAGGGTCTGCGGATGGATCTCCAGGATCTTCGCAACAATACTGATCAGGTAAACCGGTTCATCATAGGTATGCATTATCAACTCCTTATTCTGCTGGTGCCAGCTTCTCTTTCATCATCGCGACAAGTTCTTCATCAAGCTCGTCGACCTGTGGCAGTACGATGTTTGCTTTAAGATAAAGGTCACCTTTTTGCTGTGTTTTACGGTTCATCACACCCATCTCTTTAACACGGAAACGCTGTCCGTTTTTGGTGTTTTGAGGCACTTTGAGGTTGATCTCTTTTTCGAGTGTCGCAACCGCGATCTTGCCTCCGAACAGCGCCGCATAGAGTGGCACGTCAAAGGTCTTGACAAGATTGTCGCCGTCGCGTTCATAGTCTGTGGTTGGAGCGATCTTGATGTTCAGGATCAGGTTACCGCGCTGACCGTGCATGCTCTTGCCCTTGCCCTTGACCCGCATCTTCTCACCGTCTTTGATACCGGCCGGAATCTTGATGTCAAAGTTCTCTCCCTGCAGAGCGACATTATGTTTACCGCCTAGAATGGCCGTGGCGAAAGGTACCGTGACATTGGCCTCGATATCGAGATTGACCTGCTGCTGGTGGCCGCCAAAGCCGCCGAAACCACCGCCAAAACCGCCTCCGCCGAAACCACCGCCGCCAAAGCCGCCTTGGCCGAACATCTGACGAAGGATCTCATCGAGGTCTGCACCCCCGCCTTGTCCGCGGGCAAAGTCATGAAAGTTCTGTCCGCCGAACATCTGATCGCCATAAGAGTCGTACTGGGCCTTCTTGGTCTTATCGCTCAAAACCTCATACGCGGCATTGATCTCTTTGAACTTCTCTTCCGCATCGGGATCTTTGTTGACATCCGGATGATATTGGCGCGCTAATTTCCGGTAGGATTTTTTGATCTCTGCTTCTGTAGCGTTTTCACTGACACCCAATGTCTCATATAAACTTTTACTCATTATATTTCCTCTAATCGCTATACTTCATAATATTTTTTATTGATTATAGCAAAAAGGTTGAGTGTATGTCAATCAAGTTTGACTGTTTTATTTGCTCAAAGTGTGATATTTTTTGCTGTTTAAACTCTCTTTTACTTTTGGAAAAGTATAATGCCGATCGTTGTCGGGGCGTAGCTCAGTATGGTTAGAGTACCTGGTTTGGGACCAGGGGGTCGAAGGTTCGAGTCCTTTCGCCCCGACCACTTTTTTTCTTCTGTATAATAATCTTCTATTTCGAACTATTCACTTCACTCTTTTTGGTAGCATTCAACTCTTTTTTTACAACAGAACTTACATTAACATCAACGGACTCAACCTTAGAGACATTGTTTTCGGCAGGCGCCGTGATAACAACCGTTGTATTGCTGTCACGCAACGTTGCATTTGTATCTTCTGTCGTTACGTTGTTTTCAACACTTGCAACGACAAGTGTTTTACACTCTTCGAGTTCTGACTCCAGTTCTTCGACCTTATCTTCGAGCTGCTGCTGAGAAGCGACATTAGCACCATAAGTATAGACCAGCTCGCCCCCTTTTTTTGCCTGAAACAGTGTCAGTGCGATCAACCCGACAAGTGCTGCAGAGTACAAGGCCCTGCTCCATCCCTTCTTGACAAAGAGACTGAGCACTTTCAGCGCCAACGGTAACAGTGTCGAATAGACCAGGTAAACCCCCAGCAGTTTGTGTGCTTTCAAAGCCGACACGCCATCGTCACTCAACAAGGGACCCGCCTCTTTACCGTCGGTCACACCGGTGGCATATGCGGCGAGAAAAACCCCGGTCAACAGAACGAACAGAATATAGACGGAAACGCTCAGCGCCTTGCGTTTGGTCAAAAGGTTGATCAGTTCCAAGATCAAAATGACCAACGGCAGAACAACGGCAAAATGCACCGCAACCGGATGCAGCAACAGAGTAATACCATCTGGAATGATAATCGGTAGAGTAATCTCAGGTAAGTTCATCTTGAGCCTTCGTTTGTGCTAGATGTTCTGATTATAGATGACGAAAGGTTAAATGGGGATTAGCGGGAGAATTATGAATTATGAATTATGAATTATGAATTATGAAAAGATAGCGGAGCACATCTTAAAAGCAAACTGTATTGCCTAAAGTTTCAGATGTGCCGCAGATTGTGCCAAACATATGACCGATAAAAAATGTTTTACGTCTGCTCTCGACAACATGAAGTTTCAGATGTGGTGCAGATTGTTCGAAATGTTTGCCCGATAGCGCACTCTAGTGTGCGTAGAGAGGCAAACTTTCGAACAAGGTGTGCCGCAGCTGGAAGTTCAGGCTAGTGGAGGAAGTGACGGATGCCGCTAAAGTATAGCGCCATACCGTGTTCGTTCGCCGCTTCAATAACCTCGTCATCACGAATAGAGCCGCCCGGTTGAATAACCGTTTTGACACCCGCTTCAGCGGCAGCATCGATAGAGTCGCGGAACGGGAAGAATGCTTCAGATGCCAATGCAGCACCGGTAACATCAAGCCCCATGTCTTTCGCTTTTTTCAAGGCACACTGTGCCGCGTCAACACGAGAAGTCATACCCATACCGACAGCAACCATGGCCGAGTTCTTGACATAGACAACACAGTTTGACTTCGTTAATGAAGCCACTTTCCATGCGATCTCAGCATCTTTCATCTCTTGTGCAGATGCTTCACGCGTGGTTTTCAACTCAGAGTTTGCGACCTCATCGGCAGCGACGACATCGGCATCCTGGTAGACAAATCCGCCATCGATGTGTTTAAAGTCTTTTGTGTCGTTGGAAAGAACAATATGGTCTGCACCATATTCAAAAAGCTTAATGCGTTTTTTCTTCTCAAATACTGCCTGAGCTTCAGGCGTAATACGGCCGGCGATGACCACTTCCAGGAAGATCTCATTCATCTTCTCAGCCAGTTCGACATCGACAACACCGTTAACCGCGACAACACCGCCAAAGGCAGAGACCGGGTCACATTTAAGTGCTTCCGTATAGGCCTCAGTCAGGTTCTCACGGATCGCAAAACCACACGGGTTACCGTGCTTAGAGATACAAACGGCACCCTCTTTGCCGAAACCGGCCGCGATCTTGACCGCACCGTTGATGTCGTTCAGGTTGTTGAAACTTGCTTCGCCTTTGAGTGTCGTAAAGTTTTTAGAGAAGTACGTATCGAACTCATACAGTGCACCGTCCTGATGCGGGTTCTCACCGTAACGTGTGTCCATTACTTTTGAACCGACGATGAACTGCTTGGCACCGAAACCTTTGTTGAAACGGCTGTTCATGTAGTTGGCGATCATGCTGTCGTAGGCTGCTGTGTGCTCATACGCTTTGATCATCAGGTCACGACGGAATTCAACCGTGTTGGTGTCGTTCTCGATCGCATTAAGAACAAGCGAGTAGTCAGCGACGTCTGTAACGATCATGACGCTGTCAAAGTTCTTTGCTGCCGAACGAACCATCGCAGGTCCGCCGATATCGATGTTTTCAATAATATCTTCGAAATCATTGGTACGCTCGATCGTCGCTTTGAACGGGTAAAGGTTGACACAGACAAGGTCGATCGCTTCAACACCCAGTTCTTTCGCCTGGTCAAGGTGAGACTGCTTGTCGCGACGGTGAAGAATACCGCCATGCACGTAAGGGTTCAGTGTCTTGACACGCCCTTCGAAACATTCCGGGAATTTTGTCACTTCATCGATCTCGATCGCTGCGACACCCGCTTCTTTCAACATCTTGTAGGTTCCACCTGTTGAGATAATCTCAAAATCATTTGCTACTAAAGACTTGGCAAACTCAACAATATTACTTTTGTCACTGACACTTATAAGGGCGCGTTTCATACTCTAACCTTGGAGAAAATATTTGTGGAATATTACCAAAGAAGTCATTAGGGCTGGGTAAAAAAACAGTACTTACTTTTGGACTTCACCTAGGGGTTGTTCATCAATACCGACCTGAAAATAAACATTTCGGCTATCTTGGAAGGTACTAAATATAGAGAGATTGTGGGCGATTACGCCCGAAGTGTTAATTAACTACAAGCTTTCGTATTTTCTTCTTTGAGCACTTTTGCAAAGAACCAAAGTGACGGGCAAAAATCGAAGATAGCCCAAGCAAAGATCATCGCGATCACAAAGGCCAGCAGACCAAATGCGATAGTCGACTCACCTAGAAAAAAAAGTGCCCAGATCAAACTGAGCATCGTCCCTGTAAGGAGACGCTGAAGTCTGTGACTTTGCATCATTGTCCTTTTGAAAGAGTACAAAACTTATCACTTTCGTAAAAACAGCTTTTTCAAAAGTGAATTACGAAAGAATTTACCTCCGAAGATTTCAAGAGGTAAAAGCTATCGCAACTACTTAATCGTTAATGTTCTTTGGAAATTATCTGAACCTTTGGTACTTTGAACAGCATGGTCAACGATCATACGCAGATCGCCAAACACCACTTCTGCCAAAGTGCTGTACTCAACCACTTGCGTTTGATTGATATCGCCATTAATATAGGCCGTGCTTACCGCACCCTCAAACATTGTTCCAAACATAAAGTTCGGGTTCAAGAAGCTGATAGCCAGTGTTTGATTTGTGTCATCCGTCTCATCAACATAGACGGCAACTTCACACGGCAATGCCGTAATATATTCATTTCCGAGTGCCGTAGCTTTTTTTGCATATTTCGGTGAGCACGCTTCAACGACCTGAATACCTGGAATCGGCAAAGGTTCCGGTCGACCACTGCGCCATAGTGAACCTGCAGACAGGCCTTCAAGACCCGGAGTGTCTTCAGCTGTCAAATAGCCGCCATTAGCGGCAGCATCAACCGATCCGTCTTGCAGTGT
The DNA here is from genome assembly GCA_041553195.1 of Sulfurimonadaceae bacterium. Lineage (GTDB taxonomy): Bacteria > Campylobacterota > Campylobacteria > Campylobacterales > Sulfurimonadaceae > Sulfonitrofixus. The sequence goes on along the minus strand of JBFEJN010000012.1, from coordinate 4,066 downwards.
ATCAATAATGTCCTGCGCAAGATTCGCCGCATCAGTTCCTGTAAAGGCACTGCCGTCAGAATATTTGTAAACAATATAAGGGCTTTGAAAAGCGATTCTGTCAGAAATATCGCTTGCGGAGAATTTTGGTCCGAGTGCTTCTGTTGACTCCGTATAAGCTACTGCCGTTTCCAACGTAGCCGGTGTCGCGATAATAGAGGTGTTAAGGTCAGCATTACTTGCTGCTACAACTGTCGAATCTTCCAAAGCTGCCAGTACAATTGTACGAAGTTCACTTTTAACATCAGAAGCAACCTGTTTTAACGTGCCGTCAGGGTCAGAGATGTCTGTAAAGAAAATCGAGAAAATCGCATCTGCATTAAGCATATCAATATAAACATTCGTTCCGTCACTGTGGACAGAGACCTCACAAGGTAGTGCCGGACCGTGTTGTCGTCCGGTTGCCATTGCCATCCCCGCATAATAGCCGTTACAAAATTCTACCACCCGGCTTGTCCCCGTAACGGCAGAACCCATCCCCGGAATAGGAAGAAGGTCCGTCGTCTCATATATCTCCGATTTTGCCAGGTTTGCCCCCGCAATAACCCAATCTGCCTTCCATCCAAGGTCCGTCTTTTCATTGACCAGTGTCGTATACTGAGCAATTTTATCCGCAATGGCCGGGACATCTGCCCATGTCCCGGAGATAACAGCCATACGCTCATAAGGAGAGACCGTCGTAGATGTCGAAGGCGCTGCCACAACGGTATCATCTTCACTTCCACAACCTGCGAATCCTGCAAGAAGTAAAGCACTAAGTGCCGCTGAGCCTAAAAGTTTTGTATTCATTTTCATAAATGTCCCTTGATGTTAATTTCTGAGGCAGTTTAATCGAATGGGTGTGAAAAAATCATGAACGTTTACTGCATCGTTTTTCATGATTTTTTCATATTACTCTGTTGATATGGTATATAGTGCATAACACCCTATTTAGGGCTCTAAAAGCTTCATTAAAATTGTTGAGTACCCATTATGCACCCTATAAGCTTCTGTAGTTTTCATGATTTTTTCATTTTAAAAGTAGATAATGATGCATCTTAAGATTCAAGGAATTCGTATGAAAAACATTTTATTGGCACTTATGACAGCAGCTGTCATGATGTTCAGCGGTTGTAGCTCAAAAGAGGCAACACCAGGGTACAGTGGCCCAGCAGAGGTCAACACCTATTTTGTAGCTCCATTAATGACCACTGAAGAGGTCACATCCAAACTTCAAAGTGCCGGTTTCGAGATCGTTGCAGTTGACAAAGTCGGTAAAAAGAAACTTGACAGCATCGTCTTTACCAACGACTATCTAAAAGGGTTGGCAGACAAGCCGAATCGTGGTTTCTTAGCGGGCGCACTTCGTGTTCTGGTCGACACTGAGGGAAATACAACACGCATCTCGAATCCACAATATTTCGCGAAAGCCTTTTTGCAAGACGATTATAAACTGGGTGATGCGCAGCCGCTTCTTGATGGCTTGCACCAAGCCTTTGGCGACCTGAAACCTTCGGAAGACAAATGGTCGTTTGACGGTCTCGCTGATTATCAGTTTATGATCGGACGTCCTTATTACCAGGACCAGATCGTTGCGGGTGAAGGAAACACGTCTGATCTTATTGCCAAGATGGACAGTGCCAAGAAGAAAATGGTCGTTTTTAAACTCGAAGTCGGTGAAGGACGTACGCTATATGGGGTGAAACTAAACTCACGTACCATGAAGTTTGTCGACAAGATCGGTGTACAAAATGCCGGAATCCTGCCTTGGATGATTTTGGTTGAAGACAACAAGGCGACTGCTCTGCGTGCAGATTACATGATCGCTATCAGCTACCCTCTTCTTGACCTGGGTGGTTTTATGGGAATTATGACCGTACCTGGTGCCGTTGAAAAAGACGTCTCAAAATACTTTAAATAACCGTTCTAACAGTGTGCCAGCCTTCTTTGGCACACTCCTCCAGCATTAACTATTGATCTCACACTTCTGCTCTGATGAATTAAATACGATCGTCGTAAAGAACTGTCCGTTTCTCTCTTCGACACCATAAGTATAATCCAGCTTATCCGCCAGCCGAGCGATCATCTTTGAGCCGATATAGGAGCTGAAGAGCGTCTCATCACTTTTGTCACCTATCTCATTGACGATATGCAATCGACGATTTTTACTGTCAACGTAGTTGGTAATGGTCGAGTTGTTCTTGGTGTGCATAAAGATATTCTCAAACACGGCCTGCATTACTTTTTGCATCGCCTCTTTATGCACTGAAAGGCAGAAATCCTCTTCCCAGTTTGAGACCATACTTAACCCTTTTTTTTCCAGAATCGGTTTAAATGCCTCTTGCATCATCGCACATTGTTCCTGCATCGAGATGGACTCTTTGCGCTTTTGCATGTCCCACTCGATCTCTTTTAAAAAGAGCAGTTCACGCAATTTGTTACTGATCGTCTTAATGTCCTCTTCGCTCTCTTGTATAAAAGTCATCTTGTCAATGTTGTTATTTTGTTTAAAGAGGGCTAAACGCGCCTTTAAGATAGCGATTGGCGACTTGATCTCATGAGCAGCCTCTTTGAAGATATCCTGTTTTTGTTTACACAGCGTCTGATTGGACTCCAGCAGCCCTATGATCGCTTTTTTAAGGTTATCAACCTCTGCACTGCCGCTGCATAGAGGCATACTCTCTTTTTCTGAAGATGAGTCCTGACAAAAACGGACAAGACATCGAAGTGGTAAAAACAATCGGTTTAGAAAATAGGTGAAGATCACTATAAAGAGTAACAGGACAGTGCCAAACACCAGCACCAATTTCAAAATAAATTCTAAAAGCTTGCTTTTTACTGCATCACGCCCCGACTGTACGACAAGAAAGCGCTCGTCAGGTAATTTCTTGACAACACTGCAGACCTCCAGCTGGGCAGGCTTTTCATCATAAATAGAAAATCTCAGATTATCAAACAGTGCTACAAACGGGGATTCATGATACGCCTCTAAAAGATGAAAACTTGACTTGATGGTCGCCGGATCACTTTTGTAGAGTTCATGACGTATGACATCTTCGGCCATAACATGCATCGTATTTTTCAAATTGGTGCTTAATTCCTTATGGTAGTCGTAGACGACATAGGAACCCAGCATCAAAAAAGTGACAATAGAGCTGATGGCAAAAAAGAAGATAATAGAAAACTGTAGACTTTTAGGCTTCTTCAATCGTATATCCTCGTGTCTTGATAGTCTTAATGACCGTCACAGGCAGTTTCTTACGTACGTGGCCTATCGTCACATCTATTGTGTTTGACGAAATGTTCTGCGGGTTAAGATAGAGTGCGTCAAGCAGTTCCTCTTTTGAGACAATCGTTCCCTTCTTTTTTAAGAGATAGAAAAAAAGGTCACTCTCTTTACGCGTCAACGGAATCGTTTCACCTTTATACTGCAGCTGCTTCATGCTGCAGTCACACAAGAGGCCGTTAAGATCTATCTCTGTCACTTTTTGGTTGCGCCTTGCAAGCGCATGGACCCGTGCCAACAGTTCGTCATTGTCAAAAGGTTTATCAAGATAGTCGTCTGCCCCAAGATTCAATCCGCTGATCTTGTCGGCGATCGAGTCATACGCACTGATGACGATGATACCCGTTTGACTGTTTTTCTCTTTGATCTTTTTAATAAGCGACATTCCGACATCGATACCGTTAATATCTCTGTCCAAAAGAACCACATCATAATGGAACTGATCAATATAATCACTCGCATCCTCGACAGAAGCAAGCGCATCGACTACAAAGTGCTGACTTAAATACGCGCTTACCAACTGTGAAAGCTGTAGATTGTCTTCTAGCATTAAAATACGCATTTTTTTCCTTCAGTGACGTTAAAAACATCTGTACAATATATCCAAAGAGTGTTAGTGAAGTGTTAAAAATGTGCAAATTCAGTCCTATCTTCCAAGTTGCATAATATTATAAAATATAATATATATTGACACATTCTATGATTATCTTTCAGGATGTTTGAAACGGAAGTATCATATAAACGTGATTATAAGATTATTTT
>JBFEJN010000011.1:0-42300 GCA_041553195.1 Sulfurimonadaceae bacterium | reverse complement strand
AATCACTAATCACTAATCACTAATCACTCTATGCTAAAATGGTTTTGGAATGATACTTTGAGGCGTATTGCAGAAGACGGCGTTGTGTTTCCGTCTCTTAAATATATAGGTATTAATAGAAGGTCATTGAGTGATGTGGCGAGGACTCTGCAATGTCAGTCCCGGTATCTTCATGGAGCGGCATATAGCGAGCAGTAGCACTTGATGCAAGCAGTGCTGATATGGAAAGGATGATGAGTATTTTTTTCATGGTAATTCCTTATCGTTTATGTACGCTATTATAGTTTCAGAGCGTAAGCGAAGTATTAGTCTGCATAGGCAATTGTTGCATATATATCTCGAGATAAGCCGATTATGATGATCTATTGGCGTGAAACGTTATTGGGTCTATTTATGCCTCAGTAAAAAGTGGTTTGTAACTTTTTTGTAACCTTGGTGTAACCAAGATGTTCTACAATCTGCTTATCAAACGTTCAGGAGAAAAACAATGAACAAAGTAGTATTATCAACACTAGCAGCTTTGATGCTGAGCACTGCAGCCTCTGCCGAAGCGATGACACTTTACACGGATCCTGCAACAGGCCAGGTCTTCACAAAAGATGGTGAAGGGCGCCAAGCAATGGGTGAGTATGTAACTGCTGAAGCAGCTGCCGCTGCTGATAACGGACCGACAGTAGAAAATCCGAAATCGGTCGAGTTTTTGATGGGTAAAGAGACTGGTCCAAACATGAAGATCCAGGCTTTTGACAACCCGGATATGTGGATCAAGCTGGGTGTCCGTCTTCAGGGGACCTTCGAGAATTGGAACACCGATTATGCTGATGGTTCAGCGAGTACAAATAATTGGGATGCGTACCTCCGTCGTACCCGTTTCGAGGTCGCGGTCGGCTTCTCCAAGACAACCTCGTTTGTCATGGATATCCGTGATGACAAGGTTAACTATCAGGACAAGGGTGAGCAGACTTTTAATGTCGGCGATGCCTACCTGCAGATCAAGAAGCCTTTCGACACTTCATTGGTCAATTTCAAACTCTATCGTGGCAAGATCGATGTCTCTCGTACCGAGACGGTCAAGTCGGCCTATGTCCTGCACTACGACCGTCCGCATGTAGCTGACGAAGCTGCGCAGTATATCACGCACAACCGTCGTGGTACCAATGCCAAGATGTACGGTGACTGGAAGAAGAAGATCCACTACGAAGTGGCGGCTGGTGACGGTGTCTACTCGGGCAAGTTTGTGGACGCGTCAGGTAATAAGTATGGAGGCAGTGATTTTTCTCAAGAGAACTTTTTCTACGGTGGAAAGATCGTCCTCTCTCCGTTTGACGGCTGGGAAGAGACCAAGCGTACCGAGACCTACTTCGCACAAGGCAAACACTTCGAGATCGGTGCTGCCTACTGGATGAGTCCGGATATTACCTTTACGGATCTTTTTAACGCGCAACAAAGCATCGACCACGAGCTGATCAACCTCGAGATGTCGGCGCACTACTATGGTGCTTTTGTACAGGCAGAGTACTTTGAATTTGACGGGGTAGTTAACAATCACCGAGATGATGTAGCAGCAACGGCAATATCTATTGGTAAGTCAAAGGGCTGGTATGCGACGGGCGAGTATGTCATCGAGCAGCTAGGTTACCTTGCACCATTTGTACGCTATGAGAAGTGGAACAAGTGGGAAGATGAGAGCGGGTATGATCTTGAGTCAAAGATTGCCGGTCTTAACTGGTACCTTAGAGGTAACACCACTAAAGTCGGCCTGGTCTATCAGGAAGATAACTATGGTGAGAAGCTTATAGACGGCGAGCACACTGATACCCGTATGAAACTGACTACGCAGTGGTTCTTCTAAAAGGATCGTTGCACGGCTAACAAACAGGCAGAGGTTTATACAGCCTCTGTTCAATATACTCCAAATCAAAGCAAAAGGTGACATCTTTGTAGCCTTGATGCTATCATGTTATTTCATACTGGACGCAACAAAAACAACGGTGCCAAACCTCAGGGCAAGCAATATAGGTTAGCAGCGTTGGTCTTTTTCTAAATCTTCGCTGGCGTACCGTCTGGCACCGCTTTACTTTCTTATAATCCACTTGTATTATTTTTAGTGTGACCATACGGCTACAGCAGTGTCACGCAGTTACGACCGGCATCTTTTGACTGATAAAGTGCTTTGTCTACGCGGTTGACGATGCTTGCCGTTGTGTCGCCTTCTTTCCATTGTGTGACACCAAAACTGCAGGTAACCGTGCGCTCAAGCTCGTTGCAGTTAAACTGAATGTCCTTTCTCAGTCTCTCTGCCAGTCCTGCCGTACGTTCGGCTTCGAGTCCCGGGCAGATGATCAGGAACTCTTCCCCGCCCCAACGTCCCACAGCATCTTCGTCACGTACATTGACTTTGAGGTTTTCTGCTATCTGTATGATGACTTTGTCGCCGGTAGGATGACCGTACTCATCATTGATCTTTTTAAAGAGGTCAATGTCCAGAAGAATGAGACTGAATCGTTCGTTGTACTGTTGGGCACGTTCACAGCACATGCGAAGAAGTTCTTCTGTCTTGCGGCGGTTATATAGTTTGGAGAGACCGTCTGTCTGCGAGATGTAGCGCAGTTCTCTGTTGGTGTCGTGCAGTACTTCTTGTGTTTTTTTGAGGGTCTTAAGTGTCTTGGAGAGTTCGAGATTCTGTTTCTCGACCAGGACCTTGTCGATGGCTCTGGCAACGAGGGTGCGATAAATATTGGAAATGTAGACGGCGATCCCTACAAACATTCCTAGAAAGATCATCTGTAAAACAATGTTGATCAAACTTACTTTCGGTGTCATAAAAGACTCCGTAATGGTACCGAGTTCTATGGTTTGATTTGCGAGGGCCAGGGTTGTGATGATAAGGTAAGCAAGCAGGCTTGAGAGACCTGTTATCAATGTTAGTTTTGGCGAAAAGCGGATCGTCGCGAGCCCGATCCAGGCAAAGTAGAGTAGGTACGCTTCGGTTTTGAAGCTGCGAAAGGTACCGATGGCATAGATAAACATAGACAATACAACAACATCGAGTGTCGTAGAGACATACTTTAACCAGACATGGTGATGCCCTTTACGGGTAAGAAAAAGGACGATCAGAGCATATAGAAAGTTTATCGAGGTACCGGCGAGCAAGAGGTTAAAACTGTTTTGAGGAACTTCATTTTGTATACCAAGGCCCGCACCCAGGTAGATGAAGGTAAAGAAGAGCCGTGCGTAGTTTGCATATCGCTCACTGCGCATCTCTTCTTGGACAAAAAGTTCCGAGATAGAAGGTGCGGTATCAACCGAAAACGAAGGTTTCATCTTTACATTATACTACAGAAAGTGTTGCGCAGCCAAAAGAGTCTACCGGGTATTTGTATAATAAAAACTTATATATAAACAGGGTCCGCTGTTTAAAAGCGGAAAGATTTTTTAAACCGTTCCTCTTCCAGGCTCGGTTTCGGTGTTTCTGTCGGTGTTTGCCGGTCAAATTTTTTCAGCATGGTGAAGGAGTGGGTACCTGCGATATTGGTGCGTTCTGATCCCGCTACTTTGGAAAAGCCGAGCCTCTCATACAGGCGTATGACAGGGTTGTCTTCGCGTACTGAAAGTGACATTTGCGGGTAGAGCTTGGCCACTTCGGACATAAGCTGTTGCATGATCTTAGTTCCGAGACCTCGGTTGCGATACGCCGGCAACACGGCAAAAGCGAGTTCGGGTGTTTCCGTATCGATATGCCCGAACCCCTCGGGCAACAGGCGAACCCAGGCAGCGCCGGCGAGTTTGTTTTCGACAAAGGCATACACGCCGATGTCACCGCTGCGGTTTCCGTAGTTAAGATGGTACGCAGCAAGGTAAGGGTGATCGTCCAGGGTCTCACCGCTTTCGTCCAGACGGGCAGCATAATGGAGCATATCTTTGACAACAAAGTGTTCTGACGAGCGTAAAAAATAGAGTTCAATGTTCATGGTGAGAATTATACCTTTTTCTCTATCGTGCTTGTGACATCAATGACGCCGGGTTTTTCAGAGTATGACTTCCTTAAAGTCACTGCGCGTATGTGCAATAGGCTTGTTGGAGATGCCGCGCAGACTGTAGACAAAAGAGATTTTGGGCTCATCACTTTCATTTTTGCTTGCATAGTGGAGTGTCTTGGCGTGAAAAAGAACCACATCCCCTTTTTTAAGATCAAAATGGACACGTTTGGCAATAATAGCGCGGTTTTCAGGAAGGTCATCTCTAAAACCGGAGTTTTCGTCAAACTGTTCACGTACAAAGTGCATTTTGTGACTTCCGGGGATGAACTCCAGCAGACCGTTTTCCAGGTATTCATCGCCCAGACTCAACCAGACACTGAGAAGGTTGTCGTTGTCATAATGCCAGTAACGGATGTCCTGGTGCCAGGTCGTGACGGAACTGATATGCGGCAGTTTGGTCATAATGGAGTTGTGGTGGGCGAGCAGCAGCACCGGTGGTTCACCCAGCAGCTGTTCCAAGACAGGACGTATCTCCGGGTTGGTCATCCACGCAGCAAAGAGCGGGTCTCTGTCATAGACCTGTCGGAGACGACGTGTCGTCTTTGGACGTGTGTCCATTTGCAGGTACTCCTCTTCGCTCTCTATAGGCTCGATCTGTTCGATTAGATGACGCTCGGCCACTGCGCGGATATCATCACAGAGTCGGGGGTCTGCAAATTGTCGTAAGAGAATAAAACCGTTGGTTTGAAAGTCGTCGATCTGTTGGCGTGTAAGTGTCATGTCTGCCCTTTTGTAATCCAGCATTTTCTCACTCATGCCATTAAGGTAAGCTAAAAGCGATTCAATCTCTACAAAGGGTAACAGAAGAACTGTTTTTACCTGTTCATTTCGGTCTCGCTTGACAGGCGATATATATTGTAGTATATTTCGAATATCAGAAAACTGTATTAGAATGGAAAAAGCATGGAGAACAATCTTGAAGGACGCTTTTGGATCTCGAAATCCGAACACAATTTTTTAGGTAAAGGACGTATCGAACTGCTCGAAAGCATCGAGGCTACAGGCTCGATCACCAATGCGGCCAAAGCGATCAAGATGAGTTACAAAGCGGCCTGGGATGCAGTCGATGCCATGAACAACCTTGCCGACCAGCCGCTTGTTGAACGTTCAAAGGGCGGTAAAGGCGGGGGCGGAACGCACCTGACGGCCTATGCCAAAGAGCTCATAGCGACCTATAATATTCTTCAGGAAGAGCATCAACGATTTTTGGACAACCTTTCGCAACGCATCAGTGAGAGTAACGGGCATCTGCGCCTTCTGGAGCGTCTGACCATGCGCGTAAGTGCCCGAAACCAGCTAGCAGGCAGGGTCGTCAGAATCCACAAGGGCGCGGTCAACAGCGAAGTGGTGCTGCAGCTTCAGGGAGCCGACACCATTACGGCTATTATTACCAATGACTCGCTGCAGACGCTTGACCTGGCGATCGACACGGAGCTCTATGCGCTCTTTAAAGCCGGTTCGGTCATGCTCAGCACTGATCTTGATCTTAAGCTCAGTACCCGGAACCGTTTTGAAGGAACAGTGCAGCGCATTAGCCGTGGCAGTGTTAATGCGGAGGTCATCATTGCGCTTCAGGGTGAAAATACCCTCTGCTCTACTGTGACGCATGAGGCACTCGACGAACTGGGCATTAAAGAGGGCATGACAGTTGCGGCATTTTGCAAGGCGAGCAGTATCATTTTAGGCAAGCAGTAGAACAAAAAATGCAGAACAGAGAGAAGCGTTATATATAAGTATATATGTCGATAAAAGTCGATAACTTTCGGGTAGTGAGGAGAACCGTTTTTAGTAACAGGGAGAAGGACAAAAATTGGTGGTGGAAGAAGGTTCTTGCAGCGCGAACTGCAAGCTTGTGTGCTTTGGTGTAAGCAATTATCAGTGTAATGAAAAAGTATAGTAAGGAAGTTTAATGAAATTAAAAATACGGTCTGCCGGGCTCTTTGCAGGGCTGCTGGCACTAACGATCACGGTTTCGGCGCAAGAGGAGATACCGAAACAAACACTGTTGACCAATTACCTGGTGGCCTATAACCAGACGCCGGGAAGCGCGGAAAATTTTACGGAAATGTTTTCGAAAGGGATGTTCTATGGACGCCTGCGTTCGAACACCTTTTATTTTGGTTATGAGACAGAGACAGCCGGTAATTCTCACCTCGCCAGTGGATTAGGCGGCTCGCTTATTTATAAAAGCGCGACACTCGGCGGTTTTGACATGGGTGGGGGACTCTATTATTCACGGGCATTTTTTGACAGTTCAGAGGATCCTGTGTCGATTTTAAAACCGGGTAAAGATGTGTTGAGCCGATACGACTATGTCAACACGGGCAACAAATCCATGGGTGTTCTCGGGCAGGCGTACCTGCGTTACCGCGGCATTCCTCAGACGGCGATTGTGGCAGGGCGTCAACTGGTGGAGACCTTCTACACCAAGTCTAATGACACCAAGATGATCCCGAATACTTTCGACGGCCTGGTCGTCGAGACAAGGGCGGTCCCGGATACGGGGATTAAACTGGCCTATCTTTATGAGCAGAAGCTGCGTGACCATACACAGGCACACTCGGTGCTGATGTATGGGGATGTCAACTCTTCTTCATCGGTACGGCCGGAGTGGAGTGAAAATGATGACTCCGCAATGCACAAGGGGTTGACCTATACCCGCCTTGAAGCGGCCGATGTCAGCACGAAAGCGCCACTCATCGCGGGTGATTTGCACAACACGTCGGTACCCAACCTGAAACTCGATGCCTCGTTTTATGCGGTGCCGGAATTGCTTTCGGAGGTGATGGCCGAGGCAAACTACAAGATCGGTATGGGCGAGTTTTCGTTGACACCGGGTGTTCGCTATATTCGACAGTTTGACAATGGGGCCGGTGCGATCGGTGGTGCCTCGTACAGTGGCAAACTTGCCGGTAAGAGCGGGGAGGTCAATGGCTATAATGAGGCGGATTCACTTGAGTCACAGATGATTGCAGCGCGTCTGGTCGGAGGTTACGGTCTTTACAAACTTAACCTCGGCTATTCGCAGATCCTCGATGAGGCAGATCTTATTACACCGTGGCGCGGTTTCCCGACAGCGGGTTACACCCGTTCCATGGGGATCTACAACTGGATGGCCAACACTAAAAGCTACCGTATCGAACTGCAACGCAATGCCAACAAAGAAGGGATCTATTCCGATCTGTTTGTTCAGGCATCGATCTTGCATGTAGATGCAGATGAGAGCAAGGGCTATTCTGACGAGAACTACTATTATGTCGGATTTGTACAGAATGTGCCGTCACTGGTTGAACTGCAGTGGCGTTTGAGACTAGGTTATGCTGATTTCTCCGAGGCCGATGCAGATTTCCTGGACAGCCGTTTTGAACTGAACTATCTGTTTTAAGAGGAGCGGTAATGAACATCAGCGCAAGAAATCAGATAGTGGCAACGGTCGCATCGGTGGAAAAAGGCTCCGTTAACGCTTCTGTGACACTGAAAACGCCACAGGGCACGGAATTGAAAGCGGTCATCACCAACCAGAGTGTGGAGGCATTGGCACTCGAGGCAGGTCAAAACGTTACGGCTTTTTTCAAGGCATCGCACGTACTTATCGCGGTGGGCAGCGCAGCGAATATCAGTGCACGAAACAAGCTTTTAGGCAGTGTTTCGAAGATCACGCGCGGAGCCGTTAACAGCGAGGTTGACATCAAACTTGCAGGTGGGGACATCATTGTGGCGATCATTACCAACGAGGCGGTCAGTGATCTGGCCTTGAAAGAAGGGGGCGAAGTGGTTGCGATCATAAAGTCAACCGATGTCATGATCGCCAAATAAGAGGGGAAGAAAATGAAACTATTTCTATTATCACTGTTTTTTTCAGCGGCAACACTCTCGGCGGGTGAGATCAATATCGCCGTTGCGGCCAATGTCAGTTACGCCATCGACGCCTTAAAGGCAGAGTTCGCCAAGAGTCATCCGGAGACAAAGGTACAGGTGACCCTCGGCAGCAGCGGCAAACTGACGGCGCAGATCATCAACGGGGCGCCTTACGGGCTTTTTATGGCCGCCAATATGAAATACCCGCAGGCGCTCTACAGCGACAAGATCGCGGTGACAGAACCGGTGGTCTACGCGCAGGGGGCACTGGCTTTGCTGAGTGTCAAAAAACAGGACTTTACACAGGGAATTAAGTTGTTGAAAAGTGAAAAGATCGGCAAGATCGCCGTTGCAAACCCCAAAACAGCGCCCTATGGCAAGGCTGCGATCGAAGCGATGAAAGCGGCAGGCGTCTACGACAATGTCAAGGAAAAATTTGTCTTTGCCGAGTCCATTTCGCAGACCGTCGCCTATGCGGTCACTGCGGCCGATATCGGTCTGATCGCCAAGTCTTCGCTCTACAGTGACAAGATGGCACAGTACAAAGAGGGGGTCAACTGGGCACCGGTCGATTCGAAACTCTACACGCCGATCAAGCAGGGAATTGTTCTGTTGCGCAACAGTGAAAAAAACAGCGAATACAGGGCCTTTTACGATTTTATCTTAAGTGACAAAGCAAAAATGATCCTGACGCAGTACGGGTATATTGTCCGATGAACCAGATCAACGCCATCATTACGGATATGAAGAGCAGTGAGTCGATCAACATCGTGACCTTTGAGGTGGCGCATCAGTCTATGAAGATGATGGCGCTGGAGTTAAGCGACAGGCTTTCTGTCGGCTCAAAGGTTATTTTGGGGGCCAAAGCGACCAACATCGCCCTGGCCAAAGAAAAAAACGAGATGCTGAGCATCTCAAATCAGCTTGACGCAACAATAGAGAGTATCAAGATGGGGGTACTGCTTTGCAGTGTTACCTTTGATTTTGCCGGCCATCTTCTCGAAAGCATCATCACCCGTGATTCTGCTGAAAAGATGCAGCTGGACGTCGGTGTTGCGATTGTCGCACTGATCAAATCCAGTGAACTTTCTATTGTGGAGATCGTATGATGGACCTTACCGTGCTCGACTTCGAACCCTTTCTGCTCTCATTTAAACTCGCAGGCATAACAACCGTTATTCTCTTTGTTATTGCGATGCCGGTAAGCTGGTGGCTAAGCCAGACGCGCTGCCGCTGTAAACCCTTTGTCGAAGCGGTGACCTCCCTGCCGATCGTTCTGCCCCCCTCGGTGTTGGGGTTTTATATTTTGTTTGCCCTCTCGCATAATTCGCCCATCGGTGCATTTTTCGAGGAGACCTTCGGCATAAAACTTGTCTTTAATTTTACCGGCCTGGTCATCGCCAGCGTGTTTTACTCCTTTCCGTTTATGGTGCAGCCGCTCCAGGGCGGTTTTGAATCACTGAACAAAAACATGCTCGAAGCCTCTTATATCGCCGGAAAAAGCCGGTTCCAGACTCTGTGGCGGGTGGCACTCCCTAACATCAAACCGGCACTTATAACGGCGGTTATCGTCACCTTTGCCCATACGGTGGGCGAGTTCGGTGTGGTCTTGATGGTGGGCGGCTCGATTCCCGGGGAGACCAAGGTGGCGTCGGTCGCTATCTATGAGTTTGTCGAGGTGATGGACTACTCGCAGGCACACCTCTACAGCGCGATCATGGTGGTGATGAGTTTTGCGGTGTTATTGGGTGTCTATCTCTTTAATCAACGTCATAACAGACGTATCGGAGTGCGGTAATGGTCCATATAGATATCAACAAAACACTGCAGGGCAGTGTCGGTGCGATGGAGCTGGATGTGGACATCACCATCGAAGAGCACGCCTTTGTCGCGCTTGCGGGTCAGAGCGGCAGCGGCAAGACAACACTGCTGCGTATTTTGGCGGGTCTCGAAAGTGCGGCGGGTGTTGTCGATGTCGGCGGCGAGCTGTGGCAAGAGGGGCGGAAGGTGCTTGCACCGCAAAAACGCGGTATCGGATTTGTTTTTCAGGACTACGCCCTCTTTGCCAACATGAGCGTGGAGCAGAACCTGCTCTACGTAACCAAAGACCGTGACCTGGCAAAGCAGCTTTTGGAGATGACTGACCTATGGGCACTCAAAGAGCGCCTGCCTGCGACGCTGAGCGGTGGCCAGAAACAGCGTGTCTCGCTCTGTCGTGCGATGATGAACCGCCCGAAACTGCTCCTGATGGACGAGCCGCTCTCCGCCCTTGACCCGGCCATGCGGACCAAACTGCAGCACGACATTCTGACCCTGCACAAGACGTTTGGAACCACGACGATCATGGTAAGCCACGACCCGAGCGAGATCTACCGGCTTGCCGACCGTGTGATTATGCTCGAGCAGGGAAAAATAGTGCAGGACGGTACACCGAAACAGGTGTTGTTAAAGACGAAGGGGAGCCAGAAGTTCTCGCTGACGGGTGAACTCCTGGACATCATCAAGGCCGATGTTATTCACATCGCCGTGGTCGCGATCGGGCAGCAGATCGTCGAAGTGGTGCTGGACGAGGCTGAAACGGCTTCGTTTACGATCGGGCAGAGCGTCCAGGTCAACACCAAGGCCTTTGCCCCGACGATCAATGCGCTGTAGCGCGTTCGATGTAGTCTTTGTTTAAGAATAGGCAGAATAAAATTACCCTCTTCAACAGTGTCGGGGTGTAGCTCAGTTTGGTTAGAGTACGAGTCTGGGGGACTTGGGGCCGCTGGTTCGAATCCAGTCACTCCGACCACAGCTGTTTTGTATGACGAATGTCTAAAAACCAAATACTTTTATATCAAAATGACTATTTGTGTCCACTACCACCCTGTCGAGGCAGCAGCATCTCGCCGTTTTCACCGCCGACGCGGTAGGCTTCGCCGAAGCCGAAGGTGGCTTCACCTCCGAGCGTTGAAAAGGCAAAAAGATTGAAGTCTGCCATTTTCATCAGCATCGAGACCATCTCTTCGCCGAACTTGGCTTTAAACTGTTCCATGACTGCTGCAAAGGCAGCGTCGTCACGAGGGATCAGCGTCGCATCGCACTGCAGGGAGATGCGCTTGCGGGCAAAGATATTCGATGCCTGCGACTCATCTTCGATGAAAAAGAGCGACGCTTTGCTCTCACGCTTGAGGTTTTGGGAATGGGTGGCGATGTCGCTTATAAAGACATAGAAACGGTGGTCATAGTGAACAAAGGGGGCATAGGACGAAAAGGGAAGTCCCTCGGTGTCGATGGTACCGAGAACAACACTTTGAAAAGGGGCGATAAAAGAGAGAATGGTTTTTTCGGACACCGCTTATACCAGTTGTGCCGAAACACCGGAAATAATGGCGTCGGCTTTGGTGGCGTCTCCGGTGTACTTTTGGATACGAACACCGTAGTTGAGCATGGCGGCTGCCGTGTTCTTACAGGCACGTTGGGCAACAAGGTAGTTACAGTCTTCGAGGACCTTGGCCATGTCGTAATGCTCTTTTTCATGGGCTTCGTCATGATGGTCGTGCGAGCAGTGGTGATCGCCTTCGTCATGTTCATGGTCAATATCGGTACGCGGGTTGGCACGCAGCTCTTCAAAGGTAAACGATTTGAACATGCCGGCACCTTTTATCGAATAGACGGCAAAAAAGGGCGAGTGACCGGCATTACCGAAAAAGGTAAGAGAGTCGTCTTTAACAGGAATAGCAACTTTCATAAAAGCTCCTTCAATTTTTTAAATTATACCCCAAAGAGGGGAACGGTTCGTATACAGGGATGAATGCAAGGCCTGGTCCAGACTTTTTAATGGCTGCCCGCCTGGATCTGCTTGAGCGGTAATAGCAAAGTGGTAGGACAAAATCAGATTATGTTACTGTAAAAATTGAATCACGCCGTTAATATCTCAATTTCCTGAAAACCGTGTCGTAATGCCTTATTAAAATCTCTTCGTGTTAAAAAACTGCTACTATTTGATGAAGAATTGAAAAGAAGAGCAGATGCCGCAAACAGACCGACAAAAAGAAAAATACAGCGTTTTACAATCCCAGTTCGGGCATAAAGCGTTCCGGCCGCTGCAAGAAGAGGCGGTCGATGCCATTTTAAGCGGTCAAGACCTTTTGATGATCCTGCCGACAGGCGGGGGGAAGTCCCTCTCTTTTCAGTTGCCGACCCTGCTCATGGACGGAACGACGGTGGTCATTTCGCCGCTGCTCGCCTTGATGCACGACCAGGTGCAGAGCCTCAAAGCCCAGGGGATGCGCGCCGAGATGCTGTCGTCGATGCAGAGTGCGGAGGAGAGCGGCGACATTGTCCGCCGACTCTACGCAGGTGAGATCGACTTTCTCTACCTCTCCCCCGAGCGTCTCAACACCGACGGTATGCGCAACATCCTCTCGCAGATAAAACTCAACTACTTCGTCATCGACGAAGCCCACTGTATCAGTGAGTGGGGACATGAGTTCCGCGGGGATTACAGAGCGCTCTCGCAGCTCAAAGAGACCTATCCGCACGTCAATGTTGCCGCCTTTACCGCCACGGCGACCGAACATGTCCGTCATGACATTGTCCGTAACCTCAGACTGAACAACGCGACCGTACTTCAGGGGCAGATCTTCAGAGAGAACTTACAGATCACCGCCCGACACCGAATTAGAGACGGCTATGACCAGCTCACAGACTTTTTGAACGACCATAAAGAAGAGAGTGGCATCGTCTATGCCTTTTCGCGTAAAAGTGTGGAGGCAATTGCCGCACACCTGCAGAAAAAAGGGTACGCCGCGGCCGCCTACCATGCAGGGATGCCGAGCGAGCAGCGCAACCAGGTCTTTCACGACTTTGTCCACGATGAGGTCAAGATCATCGTCGCGACCATTGCCTTCGGTATGGGGATCGACAAGAGCAACATCCGCTACGTCGTGCACATGTCCCTGCCAAAGACCCTCGAAAACTACTACCAGGAGATCGGCCGCGCGGGGCGTGACGGCGACCATGCCGACGTTGTCCTTCTGTTCAGCGCGGCGGACACGATTCAGCAGAAGCGTTTTGTGGAGATGAACGACGGGGACGAGCAGTACAAGGCGCACATGCTTGAAAAACTGGCGACCATACAACGTTTTGCCAGCAGCGAGACCTGTCGTCACCAGCAGCTGGCGGCATACTTTAACGATGATCTTAAAGCCTGCGGCGACAAGTGCGACAACTGCCTTGAACCCGACCACGACAAACGCGACATCTCGACCGAAGCGCAGATGCTGCTCTCCACCGTCTACCGTACCGGACAGTCTTTTGGAAAGAACTATCTCATCGACATTCTACGCGGTTCCAGAGAGCAGAAGATCATTGCCAACGGGCACGACGCATTGAGTGTTTATGGTGTCGGAGAGAAACTCAGCAAGAAGCAGTGGTTTGTGGTGATCGACCGTCTTTTGGAGGTCGAAGCACTCAATGTCAACGAACATCAGGGCTTGATGCTGAGCGAGACAGGACTGAAGATCCTCAAGGGGCATGAGCCGCTGCTGATCCGCAGTGAACGTCTCAATGTCAAAGCCAAGACGGTCAGAAAGTCGGCACCGGAGAGCTTCGACTACGATGTCGAACTCTTCGACGCTCTGCGAACACTGCGTCAGGAGATCGCCCAGGAACAGGGCGTTCCTGCCTACATCGTCTTCGGGGACAAAACCCTTAAAGAGATGGCGGCGAAACGCCCGCAGAGCAAAGATGAGATGCTGCAGATCGGCGGCATCGGCGAGGTGAAGTTCGAACGTTACGGTGAGCAGTTTTTAGTCATGCTGCAATCGCTGTGATGTCAATGACAGAGCGAAAAGAAGAAAGGTCGAAGCGTTAGATATAGCGTATGCGATCCCCGCGTCTAATGCGGGGATAGAGAGATTTTAAAAAGACTATTTACCGCACTTTCCTGCGCCGCACTTCATCTTTTCGTCTGCTTTGCTTTTACCGCATTTGCCGGCACCGCATTTCATATTGCCTTGTGCATCGTGTAGACAGTCACAAGGCTTGCTTGGGTCTTTTTTAGCTGCACAGTCCGGATTTGGGCAATCTTTACAGCTGCACCCTTTTGCATTCATATCTTTTGACATAGAGCTGCCGCATTTACCGGCGCCGCATTTCATATCAGCACCGCTGAGGGTAGTAAAGCCGAGCATAAGCAGTGCTGCGAAGAGGATCGATGAGAAGTGTTTTAACATGAGTTTTCCTTGGGTGATTTGCGCTTATTATACACTTTTTTGTGCTTAGAAGCGAACGAATACTGCCAGGTCTGTGAACCCGTATAGATGATGGCGAAATGACCGCGCAGTACAGCGGAAATTCAGGCGTCTGCACCTTTTACTGAATACCGGTAATCTGTTTTAAAGAAAAGAAAATCAGAGAATAAAGATAGATTTTTGAACGCCTCTTTGGATATCATAGCTGTTATCAAAGGATGAAAATGGGTATAGAGATGACTAAAGATGAGATCGTCCGTCTTGCCATAGAGATTGCCGTGAAACTGGTGATCCTGGGCGTTGTACTGTTTTGGGCTTTCATGATCCTCAAGCCTTTTCTTGTAATGGTGATTTGGGCCGTGATCATTGCAGTCACATTGTGGCCACTGATCATGAAGCTTGAAAACCGGTTTCAGGGCAAACGCACGCTCATCGTTGTGTTTGTTACCCTAACCGCTGTTTTGACCCTGTTAGTTCCGGCGTACATCCTCTCCGACTCCATCATCGTTTCGTCTCAGCACATTGCCCAGCAGCTGAAAGAGGGTACGCTCGAGATGCCGTTACCTTCCAAGAGTGTTGCAGCATGGCCGTTGGTAGGTGAAGAGATCTATCTGTTTTGGAATGAAGTCGCGACAAATCTTGAAGAGACACTTCGGCAGTATCAGCCGCAACTTTTGGAATACGGCGGCAAGATCGTTTCGGCTCTGGGCAGCGGTGTAGGGGCCCTCTTGCAATTTGTCATTGCCTTGGTGATCGCGGCGGTATTTTTGAGTAAAAGCGATGAGAGTGTTAATGTCTATTATGCCATTTCACGGCATCTCATGGGTGAAAGAGGCGTAGAGTGGGCGCAGCTTTCCGCGTTGACGGTCCGCAGTGTCGTGCAGGGGGTGATCGGGATCGCTGTGATCCAGGGGGCACTCTCATTGATAGGACTGCTGGTGGTCGGGGTGCCTTTGGCCGCTTTGTGGGCGATGTTGATCTTCTTTTTTGCCGTCATTCAACTGCCTACGGTAATCATCCTCGGCCCGATTGTTCTGTATGTTTTTACCATCACAGACACCATGCCGGCCGTCATCTTTGCCATCTATGCTGTCATTATCGGTCTGAGTGACAATGTCTTGAAACCCCTGCTGCTCGGCCGCGGGGTCGACATCCCCATGCTGGTTATTTTGCTTGGGGCGATAGGCGGCATGCTGCTTTCGGGTATTATCGGTCTGTTTACAGGGGCGGTCGTACTCGCATTGGCCTATAAGCTGTTTATGAGCTGGCTAGAGACGGAGATGAATGATGACGTGATTGAGGGCGAGTAAGTCCGTTTTACAGGGTGGGTAGCATATACCATCGCGTCGCCTGTCCGGCAGGCTTATGTTACAATTTCATCGGGTGTCAGGATCAATGACGATCGATGTTCTTGAACAGGAACACCCAAATGATGTCAAAAACCTGTATCGGGCAAGGAGTAAAGATGAGCGAAGAGCAAGCATACCGGCAAAAGAGGGCTGAAGAGGTCACGCAGCTGGGTTCAGGGCATACCGAGTATAAGTATGAGTACGCTCCCGAACTGTTGGAGACCTTTGAAAACGTGCATCCCGAGCGTGACTACTGGGTGACGCTTAACGCCGACGAGTTCACCTCGCTCTGTCCCAAGACCAACCAGCCCGATTTCGGTACGCTGATCATCAACTACATTCCCGACATCAAGATGGTGGAAAGCAAGTCGCTGAAGCTCTACCTTTTCAGTTTTATGAACAGCGGCGAATTCCATGAAGATGTCGTCAACAAGATCGGCAAAGACCTTGTTGCATTGATGGCGCCGAAATACCTCGAAGTGGTCGGGCTCTTTTACCCCCGTGGCAACATCAGCATTCATCCGACGTTCAGTTACAGCAACGGTGATGCCAAGTATGAGGCAATCGAACACCACCGGTTTGTTAACCGGAACCTCAACCCGCAGCGAATTGGATAAACGATGACACTTGCAACAACCACAGCAAAAGCCGGCACAACGATCGAGTTTATGTCGCCTGAACTGCTCTTTTTAGCGCAGAGCGGTCAGCCTTACCGAGGCACGCTCTATATTAAGTTCATCAGTCAGGGTGAAAGTATCAACCTGCTCGATCTTAAAAAGTACATCACTTCGCTTAGAGCAGTGACCCTTAACTCCGAAGACATCGCCTATGAGATCTACAACACGATTGCGGGCAGTATGGGTGCCGATGACCTTGGTGTGGTCGTAGACCTGACTGCCCGCGGCGGCATACAGCAGCGCATTGCTTACGGAACCGGTTTCGAGCCCGTCAGGAAACAGAATATTTTTCAAGTTCATTAATGCGGACTGAGGCGAAAGCAGATACGAAGAAGTAAGAATGACATTTTATATAATCTTTTGCTATAGTACCGCAATATCACATGCGAAGAATGATTTTTGAAACTAAGTAAAAGCCACCTCCTTTTTCTGTTGACATTTCTCGTCCTCATCGTTATTTTGCTGTTTTCTATTTTTCAGTTTAACCGGGAAATATCATGGCAGGTCGTCAATGATGTAGGAGACCAACTCAGTCTCTCCCTGCGTACAGAGCTGGACGATGAAAAAGAGGATGCGCTGCGTTTCGGTATCGTTTTGGCGCAAAACAGCGACATCAAACAAGCCCTGATCAATGATGACGATGAAATGGGATTCGAAATACTCAAGCAGATCATGAACAGTGTCAAACAGCGGATCCATACACTGGTGCGCGCGCAGATCATCACGGCTGAGTATGAAGTCTTTGCCCGCAGTTGGGACACTGAGAACCTCTACTCCGGGATGCCGCTTGATGTCTACCGGTCCGACCTTGAGTATTTTAAGACACACCGGGACCCGCGCGTTTCTATTGAAGTCGGTCGACGTTTGGGCATCAAAGCAACGGTACCTATCTATCAAGAGGACAAACTGCTTGGGTTTATCGAAGTACTGCAGTTCTTTGATGCCAGTACGGATTTCTTCCATAAGTTCGGCATCGATCTCTATGTCCTGCTGGACGAAAGTTACTACAATACCGCTGTTTTGATGCAGAACAACCCAACTGCCGCCTGGTACATCGTTGCCAACCGCGGGTATAACATGGTCAACCTCAAAGAGCTGCAGCGCACCGATTTCAAGGTCTTGCGCAAACAGCGTGTCCTGCTCCAGGACAACAAGTATATTTTCTTTGAACCGATGAAAAACGGGCAGGCAGAGACCATCGGGGCCTTTGTCTTTGTTATGCCGAAAAAGAGTCTGGAACATTTTGCCAATACGGACAAGGAGATCTCTTTCCTGTTGACGTTCTCACGCTCAAACCTCTACGAAATCGTTAAAAAAGAGCAGTATGAGAACAAGGTCTACCACAGCGGGTATGACAAGGCCCTGCTCTCACTTAAAGATACGGTACCCGAAGAGGACAGGGAGCTGTTTATGGAGGAGGCAAGAGACGTGCTCTCCTCCTACACCAAAGAGGAGCTTATCGCCATGATGCTGCGTTATAAGCTCTCACGAAGAATAGAGGGGGAGATTCGATGAAAGTGCTTTTACTGGAAGATGAGTACTCTTTGCGGATCAGCATCAAAGAGTTTCTCGAGGAGCTTGATTTTGAGGTCGACTGCTTCAGTCAAGGCGACGAAGCCTATGATGCGGTTCATTCGACGCGCTATGATGTCCTGCTGCTTGATGTCAATGTGCCGGGAATGAACGGGTTCGAACTGCTTAAGAACCTTCGTGATGACGGCATAAAAATACCGGCTATTTTTATGACCTCACGCACTCAGATGCAGGACTTTGAAGAGGGGTATAAAGCGGGATGTTGCGATTATATCCGCAAACCCTTTGACCTTATGGAACTGCAACTGCGTATAACGCAGGTCTGTAAAAGTTTCTATTTTAAAAATACAGATGAATTGCAGTTGGCTGAAGGGCTGACGTACGATACGACCAAAAGCCGGCTCAGCTATAACGGCCGGGAGATCGTTTTGAGCAAGACGGAACATGACCTTTTCGAAGTGCTGCTGCGCTATCAGAACCAGGCCGTCTCGATATCGACGTTTCAAGATGAGATCTGGGGTGAATATGTGGACCCGGCAAACATTCGGGTCCAGATCAATAATCTGAGAAAGAAACTGCCGGTCGATATTATTAAGAACCGTCGCGGTGTAGGATACATTATTGAAAGATAATCAATACGCCTATATCAATGCTGCCTTGTACACGGGTCTGATCACACTGATCCTGCTTGCACCGCTCTATGTCTATACCATCTACACCAAAAATATTTATGAGATCCAGAACGAGCTCTTTTTGAAACAGCGCTCGGCACTTATCGTCAGTGCGATGGAAGAGTACGATGAGACGCGTGAGTCCTATTTTGAGTTTCCGCGTTTTAACCTGGTTCAGTCAGGCCTTTACGATCTGAACTTTCAACCGATCTTCACCTTGATCGATTCCCCTTTGGAACACTTTTCGACCGGTTATCATATTGACAGCACACAGTATGCTTATCTCATCATTGCGCTGCCGCCAAACCGTTATTTTGGTGCGGATTACCTGATCGTCGGCAACACGCTCAGTTATGTGCCTGTCTATCAAAAAATAGCCACGATCCTGCTCTCTATTGTTATTGTGGTCTTTTTCCTTTCCATCTTTTTCCTGAACCGCTTTGCACTGCCTTTTCAGCGGGTCAACCAGAAACTGGATAACTTTATTAAAGATTCCATGCATGAGATCAACACCCCTTTGAGTATTATCAATGTCAATATTGATCTCTTCAATCTGAAAAACCCGAAAAACAAATACCTGCAGCGCATCAAAGCGGCGACCAAAACACTCTCAAATATTTACAATGACATGGATTATCTTATTAAGAACCAGCAGATCGTCTTTGCGTATGAAGAGATCGATGCGAGTGCTTTTGTGCGTGAACGCATTCTCTATTTCGATGAGGTCGCTGCGATGAAAGATATTAAGATCTTTGCCGATGTGGAAGATGGTATCGTTCTGCATTTCAACTCAACCCAGCTTCAGCGCATTATCGACAACAACATCTCCAACGCGATCAAGTACTCGTATGAGGAGAGCAAGATCGAAGTGTCGCTCAAGCGCATAGACGGCCAGTGTGAACTCACCTTCAAAGATTATGGCTTTGGAATTGAAGATACCAATAAGATCTTTGACCGTTACTACAGAGAAGAGACCGGAAAAGGCGGTTTTGGAATCGGTCTCAATATCGTCAAGTCGATAATGGAAGAGACCGGTATCGAGCTTTCTGTAGACTCAACGCCCAAAGAGGGCAGCACTTTTACCTACATCTTTCCCGCCTCCCTCGTCATCTCCTGAACGCCATATAAAATACTTATAAAACACGTTATAAGTATTATCATTAAATTTAATAGTAGTCTTTACACTATTTTTACATTGGGCTGTTACAATTTTCGAAATCAACAAGGAGGGGCTAATATGAGCAGATGGTTGCTTTTAAGCACTACATTCGGTTTAGGTCTGGCGTTTGCATCAGATCTCAGTAACGCCGTGGAACGTCCGAATGCAAGCAAGATCATTGAAAAAGATCTTTTGGGACCGGCAAAAGTTTATACGATGCCGGCTGGCTGTATCACTACAGATAAGGACGCTATTGCAAGGGGAGAATTTATTTTTCATAACCTAAATGGCGAAAAGGTGAAGGGAAAATTACCTAAAGGGCTTGCAAAAACGTTATCTGACGGGAAGCCAAAACAGTATGGGAACTGTGTCGCATGTCACAATATCGAAGGGGCAAAAGGTGCCGGAAATATAGGCCCTGACCTGACAGCCTATAATACAAACTTTATCAAGAGCGGTGCGCGTGACAATGCGTTTGTATACCAGAAGATCGCAGATGCCCGTGTTGACAATCCGGACACACACATGACGATTAACCTGACAACAGGCCTGTTTACAGACCGCGAGATCTGTGACATCACATCATACATCGTATCAATCAAGAAATAAGAGGAGAAAAGTATGCAAAGAAGATCATTTTTAAGAGGACTTGGAATGGTAGCCGCTGCGTCTGCAGTCATCACGCCAAGTATGGTAATGGCAGCTGAGGCCCCAAAAGGACCAAACGCATTCACTATTGAGGCAGCAATTGAGGCTATCACGGGCGGAAAACCTGTTGTCGTTTCACCAAAAGTACACCTGAAAGCGCCAGAGATCGCTGAAAACGGTGCGGTTGTTCCGGTAACGGTCGAAGTGGATTCTCCGATGACGGAAGACGATTATGTCAAAGCGATCCATATCTTCGCGACCAAAAACAGCAATGTACGTTGTGCAGATGTTATGTTAACACCTGCAAACGGCGGCGCAATGCTGGCAACACGTGTAAAGCTTGGTACGTCACAGGATGTCATGGCGCTTATTGAGACCAGCAAAGGTGAGTTTTTAAGTGCTTCACAAAATGTAAAAGTCACTATCGGCGGTTGTGGTTGATCCTCTAGTCATAGCGTCGACCAATTATAGAAGATTAAAAAGGAAAAATAATGGAAACAAGAAAATCACTCATCAAGATCAAGCCGAAAAAATATAAGACCGGTGACGTCGTCCAGGTAAGTTTTATGGTTATGCACCCAATGGATACAGGGATGCGTAAAGACAAAAAAACAGGAGAAATTGTTCCTGCACACTACATCAACGAAGTAAATTTCAGCTTCAACGACACGTCGTTTACAACGATGAAAACATGGGAGTCCCTTTCGACAAACCCGGTTTTCACCATCAACTTTAAAGTGCCTGGACCAGGTGAACTTAAAGTCCTTTTCAAAGACAACAAAGGTGAAGTAAACGAGAAAAGCACGAAAATCAAACCAAAAGGCTAAATGATGATCGGTAAAAAAATTATACTTGCATCGGCTTTAGTCGGTGTGTTGGCTTTTGGCGGCGATCAGTTTGCCATGAGTGATTCGGACCGTGCGATGTATGCTGAGATGTTGGAAAACAACCCGGCAGATATCATGGTCGCTTCGGGCAGCGAATCGCTTGAGGAGTTTTGCGGCGGTGATGCCGGTCTTGCAAAATTTCTGGGTGTTACCGAAGATGATCTTCCTGCCTACATAGCAGGGTTCCCGCGCTACGTGGAGAAGCTTGACATGGTCGTAGGTCTTGACCAGGTTCTTCAGGCCTTGATGGCGCAAAACGGTCACAAACCGTTTGCGCTCAAAAGCGGCGAGATGTTCGAGATGAGCGCGTATGCAAAATCGATCGCAAATGAAGAGAAGATCAATATTGATGTGAACGCCAATCCGCAGATAAAAGCGGCCTATGCCCTTGGTGATGAAGTGTTCAACACCAAACGCGGCGGACGCGGTCTCTCATGTATGAGTTGTCACTCTCCGGATGTTATCGGTGGGGTGTTGCGTACGCAGCCGCTTCCGGATCTGGGTTCAGAAGCGAACCGTGCCGGAGCGACTTGGCCGGCATATCGTATGACTAAATCATCATTGACAACGATCCAAAAACGTTTTCAGGGGTGTATGAACAATGCCCTTCTTGCCGTCATCCCTCTCGGTTCACCTGAAATGGTGGCACTTGAAGTGTATGTAACAGAAAAAGCGAAGGGCCGTGAGATCGCTATTCCCGGTCTGAAGCGTTAAGGGAAACGGTTATGGATATTTCTAGAAGAGATTTTATGCAGATCGCAGCGGCACTGGGATTGGTGACGATCGCAGGCGGATGTGCCAGAACAGTACCGGGTAAAAACCCGGCGGCATTCGGCCTCAAAGATCTGTATGATTTTAATGCAAAAGGTAAGGTGACCTTGCTGCACATGTGTGATCTGCATGCGCATATCAAGCCGCTTTACTGGCGTGAGCCCTCTACATTGATCTCGGCACCGAACCTTGTGGGTACACCGGGATTCCTGTGCGGCGAAGCGTTCTCCAAACATTATGGCCTGGAGCCGAGTTCACTGGACGCCTATTTCGACACCTATATGGACTTTGATGCACTGGCCAAAAAGTTTGGAAAGATGGGCGGTATTGCACATATGAAGACCCTGATCAATGAGATCAAGCGTCAACGCGGTGCGGAAAATGTCCTCTTCCTTGACTCGGGCGATACGTGGCAGGGAACGGGTGTTGCCCTTAAGACGGGTGGTGAAGCGATCGTCACAGCACAGAACTACCTGGGCGTCGACGTCATGGTCGGTCACTGGGAGTTTACCTACGGTAAAGAGCGTGTTCAAGAGCTCATCGGAAAACTCGATGCAAAATTCATCTCACAAAATATTGTCGGCGATGATCCTTTTGCCGATGAGTACGAAGAGCTGATCTTCGAGCCGTACACCATCGAAGAGCGCGGCGGTGCAAAGATCGGTATTATCGGTCAGTCGTTCCCGTTCACATCGACAGCAAACCCGAAAGAGTTTACACAGGGCTGGAGCTTCGGGCTTCGTCTTGACACACTTCAGGGCTACGTCGATGAGTTGCGTAACGAGCATAAGGTCGACTGTGTCGTTGTGCTTTCACATGACGGCTTCAGCGTCGACCAGGAAGTGGCGCGCAAGGTCAACGGCATCGATTTCATCCTGAGCGGTCATACCCATGACCCTTCACCGAAACCGATCGTCATCAACGACACGGTGATCGTGATTGCCGGCAGCCACGGTAAGTATATCGGCCGCCTGGATCTCGATATCCAAGAGGGGAAAGTCAAAGACTATGCGTACAAACTGATCCCGATCGCCTCAAACATCATTCCGGCCGATCCGGAAGGAGTGAAGCTCGTCAACGATCTTTACGCTCCGTTTGATGCCGAGTTTAACGAAGTACTGGGTCAGACCAAAGGGACACTGTACAAGCGCGACACTTTCCATTCGACCTTCGATCAGCTCATCAATGATGCGATCATGGACGAGATGAAATGTGACATCTCCTTTACGCCGGGTTACCGTTGGGGCACCACGGTACTGGCCGGAGACGATATCTTGATGGATAACGTCTATGAGATGTGCGGGATCACCTATCCGAACGTCTACACCTTTGAACTAAAGGGCAGCGTGATCGCCAAACTGCTCGAAGATATTGCGGACAATGTCTTTAATGCCAACCCGCTCTATCAGCAGGGCGGCGACATGAGCCGTCTTGGCGGTGTTACCTATTCGATCACGGTCGGTGCCAAAGCCGGTGCGCGTATCAGTAATCTTATGATCGGCGGCAAGCCGCTCGATCCGAACAAGACCTACATTGTGTCGTCTTGGGGCGGTAACCTGCAAAATGTAGGCGAGAATCTTCAAGAAGATAAGATCCGTGCCGTTTATGATGTGACACGCGACTACATCCGCCGTAACAAAATGGTAGATGTCAGTAACACTGGCAACGTCACCTTGTTGGACTATGACTGCGGTTGTCCATCAAAAGGAGGCGGTTGTTAAAACGAACTGTCAAAAACGGAGCGCAGGGCATTTGTAAAAGATGTTGTGTGGGAAAAGAGTAGTTCCGGAACTATCCGGTAGGAAAGCGGCAGGTACGAACTGCCGCAATGTGTGAGAAATGTCAGAGGACATCGGTTCGTCACGAACGACATTATCTCACTTTTTATGTTAAATGAGGATGAGAAAATGAAAAAGAATACATATATCAGAATGGCAGCTGCAGCTTCGATAGCATTGCTGGCTACATCTGCACAGGCAACATTGAAATCGGATAAAGTGACATTAAAAGGCGATATGGTCGTTGAGTACAACAAACTGCCGGCACCGGTCGAAACGATTACGGAAGCCTTCAGCGAAGGTATGTTCTACGGTCGTCTGCGTGCCAATGCATTTTTATGGGACTGGAAAGATGAAGATTATCAAACCGGCGGGAAAATGATGGACAACAAGGCAAACGGTTACGGGGGAAGTCTGATCTACAAATCGGCACCACTTTACGGCGTGAGCGGAACCGTTGGACTCTACACCTCACAGAATGCCCCTTGGTGGCGTGAAGATGTTGCTGATGTCGGCCTTGTCAAAGCAGGTAAAGACACCTTCAGCCGCCGGGATACGAAACTGACAGGTAACTACGGTATGACTGTTGTCGGGCAGGCCTTCTTGCAGTACGACTTTGCAAAAACATCGGTTGTCGCCGGTCGCCAGATGTTCGAAACGGTCTTTACGAAGTCAAATGACACCAAAATGGTACCAAATACCTTCGACGGTGTTACGGCAACGATCAAAGACGTACCGCAGACAACAATCCAGTTGGGTTATCTGGCGAAACAGAAACTCCGTGACCACACGGTTGCGCATGATGTGCTGGCATTTAATCCGAATGACTCATGGTCTGAAAATGACGATGCTGCTGTCAACAAGAGCTTGACGGTGGATCGTATCGGTGATGACAACAAACTGCTTGTCGGTTCTGTGACGAATAGCTCGATCAAGAACCTCAAGGCCAATGTAAGTTACGCAATGGTGCCTGATGTTTTGAGCAATGTTGTACTCGAGGCTCACTATGCGATTCCGGTAGGCGGCGACTGGCAGGTTATTCCGGGTGTGCGCTACATGCAGCAGTTTGATAACCTTGGCGCAGACTACAACGTGGCCAACCTGGGAGGCAGCAGTAAAGCCGGAGGGTATACCGATCCAACCAGTTTGGACAGTAATCTTATCGCAGCCAGACTGGATGTCAAGAACAAAGCCTTTTTAGGTCGTCTTGGATATTCCAAGATCGCTGACGAAGCCGATATCGTAGCACCATGGCGCGGATTCCCGACGGGTGGTTTTACCCGTGCGATGGCGCAGTATAACTGGTATGCGAATACAACGACCTATATGGTAAGAGCCGGATACGATTTCGGTAAAGCTGAGATGGTGCCGGGCTTCAGTATCATGGGACGTTATGCAATCCAGGATTTTGATGATACCAAACCGGGTACACCGGCTGACAGCAATGTTATCCATGTTGATGCGCGTCAAAATATAGGAAGCAACCTCGAAGCGAAGCTTCGTTTAGGGTTTGTTGACGCTAATCCGGGTGACTCTGGAAAAACAGACACATCGTACAATGAGTACCGTGTAGAGTTGAACTATTTCTTTTAAGAGGACATGATGATGCGGGCACTTTGGGCAGTCGTTTTGACAGTATTACAGGCATCAGCCTTCGAATACGGCTTACAACCTGAAAAGGTCAATGACAAAGTGTATTGCTTCTTTGGAAAAGCTGAAGTGATGGATACCAAAAATAACGGTAACATGGTGAACAGCTGTTTTGTCGACCTTGGAGAAGAGTGGCTTGTTATCGATCCGGGTCCGACCTTTGCTTACGCAAAAGAGGCCTGGGAGAAGATCACCGCAATTAAAACGATGCCGGCAGCGTTGGTTGTCAATACGCATGTCCATGATGACCACTGGCTTGGCAACGGGTTCTATATCGCTCAGGGAGTTGATGTGCTGGGTTCATCTGCTTTTACAGAAGAGGTGAACCCTAATGCCGTGACACGTATGGAGCAGCGGATCTCGAAAGAGGCCTATGCCCAGACGACGCCGAAACTTCCCACAACACTGCTTGAGCAAAACAAAACATTGCAACTGCATAGAGATGGGACAGAAGTCCGACTGATCACTGTCGATGGAAAAGCTCACAGTTCGGGAGATATACTCGTATATTTGCCGAAGATGCAGATCCTGTTTTGCGGGGACCTGGTCTTTAACGGGCGCATACCTTCCTTGCGTGACGGTAACATCAACAGATGGATAGAACGTTTGGAGATGGTCAAAAAAATGCCGCTAAAATATATTGTCGGCGGACATGGCGAAAAGGTTCATACCGATGCTGTGGATATGACCTACAACTACCTCGTTGAGTTGCGTCGCGAAGTTGCGGAGGCTATTGACAACGGTGACGGCATCGACAGTGCGGTCAAGAATATCAAGATGGAGACGTTCTCATCGGTAGCACTCTACAAAGAGATGCATGGACGTAATGTCGAAGTGGTGTACCGTATGTTGGAGTGGGCAGATGAATAATCTTTTTGCAATTTTGTTGACATCGGCAGTGATGTTGAGTCCGCTCTGGGCACAGGGGGTGCAGTGGCGCAGCTGGAGTGCGGGCATGAAGGAAGCAAAAGCGACCGGCAAGATCATCATGATCGATGCTATGCGCAGCGATTGCCACTACTGTGAAGAGATGGAGATAGCCGTTTTCCAGGACAGTGCCATGGCGGCCGAGATCGAGAAGGATTTTGTACCGGTCAAGATCAACCTGAGCGAAGAGGCTTTACCTTTGGGACTGCAGGTATCGATGACACCGACCTTCTTTTTCATTACGAAAGAGGGGAGCCTTCTTAAAAAGGTACCGGGTTCATGGAACCAGGCTGATTTCCGTTCCTTTCTTGAAGGGGTAAAACGATGACGCCTGAGCTTAAAAACAAGGAGAGAAGATGAAACGGATTTTCATACTGATCATGATACTGACAGGGTTAATACGTGCAGAAACCGAGTTTGCGGACCCGAAACCCTCTATTGACAACCCGCGTCAGATCGTCTTTTGTATTACCGAAGGCGATGACGAATCGATCCACCATGTGTTGAGTTCGGCGAACAACGTCTTGAAGTTCTACGGACCGGAAAATGTCGAGATGCGTATTGTCGCCTATTACCATGGTATCCGCGCGGTACTCAGCAAAGAGAAAGAGATCTCCGTACGTGTGGATGCCTTGATGCAGTACGGTGTCGAATTTGTCGCTTGCGGCAATACGATGCGGACAAAAAAGATCAAAGAGAGTGAGCTCATCGACGGTACTGAGATCGTTACGGCCGGTATTGTCGAGATGATCGAACGTGTCAAGTCCGGATGGACCTATATTAAACCATAAAGGAAAAACAATGATCAAAAAAATAGTAATGGTGCTGTTGCTGGTTACGACCAATATTCTGGCACAGGGTGACATTAAAATCTTCAGTGTGGCAAACGATCCCAAAAGCGACCTGCCGGCCGTGATCGAAAAGACGCTCGAAGCAGACGGGTTCTATATCTCTGCCAACACGGAGATGAATGAGCCTTTTAAGATCCAGTTTCAGCAGAGCGACTATGAGGTCTTTCACCTCCTAACGGTCTTCCATCTGAAGCTTAGCGAAGCCTTGGTCAAGAAATATCCTGATGCGGGTATTTTTGTCCCGATGGGTGTGGGTATCTACCAGGCCAAAGGCGACAAGCAGCTGCATGTCTCTATCTTGACACCGGAGGCACAGTCCAAGATCCTGGGTTTGAAAACCGTCGATCCTCTTCTGGTATCGATCCAGAAAGAGATGGTCACCTCACTCAAAAAAGCGATGCCTGAGGCAACGGTGAGCGTCAGCGATGAGAATGCTCTTCCGGCGGAAGGACCGCTGGTCTCCCGATTTGAACTCGAAGTCGATGTGGATGACTGGGCTGATGCCAAAGATGAGCTGCAGATGACGATCGAAGACGGTTTCAAGCCGATGGGCTTTGTGATGTCCAACTATACAGAATATAACTATATTCTCACAGAAGAGGGTACAACAGAGAGTCCGTTCGACTTTTACGACACCTATTCCATCTGTAAGCTCAAAGTCATCTACAACGTTGCCAAAACCCGTCCTGAGGCAGCCGCATTCGCACCGTGTACGATGATGCTCTACAAGAAAAAAGGCGATGACAAGATCGTCATGGGCTTCCCGGGTGTTTACAACTGGATGAGCAGTGCCCATGTACAGGACAAAAAAGCGAAAGAGGTCCTGATGAAAGCACAGACCGACTTTGAACAGATCTTACGAGATGCGACGGAATAGTCGCTCTTTCGTTGGCGTCGAGAACTGCCTGTAGTACCACTACATTTCATATGAAACTCCTTACGAATAAGAATTGACTACTCTTACACTGCAGGTAGTTCCCGGCGCCACGCCACTGATCTGTTCTTTGCTATGTTTTTACACTATTTTTATCTTATAAGACTAAGATACACTCTATAAATCCAGGAGATCCAATGAAAAAACTTATGATGTTAATGCTGTTGATCGGTATGCTGCATGCCGAAGAGGATGTCGCCAAAGTCGTTTTTGACCTGACGACAAGCGACCTTCCGACCTTTGAGAAGAAAGTACTGAAAGGTATTGCGGTGCATAAAGCCCATTATGAGGGCAATTTAAAAGAGTTGGAAGTGGCTGTCGTCATCCATGGAGGTGCCTACAAGTTTTTCGTCAAAGACCCTGCCAACTCACCTTTTAAGGGCGATAAAGCATTGGTCGAAGCGCACGAGACACTTGCAAAACGGATTGCTTCGATGTCGGAGAACTATGGGGTGACATTTCTGATGTGTCGATCAGGTATGGCTGCAAACAAGCTTGATGAGAAGGATATCTACCCCTTTGTAGAGATCGTCCCTAATTCGACAATAGGTCTGATCGACAAACAGGAAGAGGGATTTGCCTATATTCCGATCGGAAACAAATAGACATAATCACCGCAACAGTCGATGGCAGGATTGACCTGCCCTTACGCGGTCGCGAGTTGTCCGAGCGCTTCTTCGATCTGTGCCAGGGCCAGCTTTTTACCGTTCTCTTCCTCTTTCGCACTCCACCAATATTCGATGATCTGCTGTTCGATGCTGCCCAAGAGGTCCATCGGCAGGTTGGCAAAGACTTCGTACGAGCTTACTTCCTCGCCCGGCACCCCTTTTCGCTGTGCGATCTCGGTGATAAGCTCCCTGATAGAGCTCTCTATATCGGTCGGTTCCGGCAAGACAACACCTTCTTCGGGTTGAGGAAGAACACGGGCATAGTCGATCCAGGTCTTGATCTCGTCTTCAAGGTAGTCATGGCCATAGACCTGGTAACAGAGTATGCGCTCAGGTCCGTAGATGAGCTCTTCACTCTCTTCGAGGCACTCCGATAGTTTGGCTTCACCGTTGTTGAGGTAGACCTCAAGACGTTGGCTATCGCGCATTGTGCAGGCCATTTCAAAGGCATTTCTGGCCTCTTTCATCAGTGCTTTTTTGCTTGTTTCATAATCCATTTTTTTTCCTTTTATGATAAATTGAGACCGCTGGTCAGGTCATATAGGGTATGTCCAAAACCGCATCGCGGTCCTGGGCACCGTATTCATAGGTCTTGCGGCGTTCGATCGTACTGATGGGCCGGTTGACAACGATGCGCTGCAAAGGGTGCAGGGCTCGATGGTCAAGTGTTTCTGTCAAGCTGTCGCAATAGTGGTTGACGACGATCGGATGCCAGTTTTGGTGCGACTCACCGATCCTCTGTGCGAATCGGCCGAGTGCTTCGATATCCAGTTCGTCAAGCTTCGGAAGTTTACGCACGACATTGCGAACAAACTGTTTTGAAAAATAAGCTTCTCCCATAAAAAGCAGCTGTGAGGCGGCATCGATATCGGCTTCGTTTTCGCTGTAGCTGTAGGCGTAGCGAAAATGTTCACAGACCCACTCCACGTAGCGGGGGTAACTCTCCAGCACGTTCACAAGGTCGCGTAGATCCTGGTCGATCAGCACCTGAAAGAGACTGATGGTGTTCTTGCTGATACGCCGCCAATGCGGCTCCTCGCTTTGAAAATTGTCCTTTTCCAGGATCGAACGGTACTGTTCGATCTCGGTGATCTCATCAATAAGCCGCCCCTTTTTTGCATACGATGGCTGCATCGACTAGACTGATTTGGCGTTGTGGTAGTCCCACAGCTGCTTATAGAAGGAATCAAGCTTCGAGAGGGTCGCATCGGTGACGACCAGATCTTTCATCTTCGGAAAGTGGGCACCGGGGTAGGTGTTATACCATGCTTCCATCTCACTTTTGATGGCATCGCGTTGTGCATAGGTCTGACCGATCATCGTTTTGATCTGCTGCATCTCAGGTGTGATGATCTCGTTGATTATGCGTTGCATGCACACTGGCCTGTTGCTGTACCCGAATCCAGGTAGTTGACTGCATTATGTTGGTCGACTTTGACAAAGGACCCTTTACGCAGGTCTTGAATAATGTCGGAAAGCAGCATCGGTTCTTTACCGATGTAGTAGATCTCGACGCCATCCTCCTGCAGGGTTGTAAACGGCCCGTTGCCCATGTAGGAGTAGGCAACGCTTTTGACATTCCATTTCTTAAGTTGTCTGGCTGTCTTTACACCGTCTCCGGCTTCGAGATTGTTGACAAAAAAGAATGCCTCGTCTTTGGGTCTATAGATTGCAAACATCTCCACATTCCCAAAGAGTTTTGAAGACTTGACACCCGGAGATGCCGAGTTGACAGGAATAGCGATCATAAATAGCTCCTTTAGTGTGTCTGCCATATTCAATGGCTTTATCGGTACTGAAAATGCATATCTTGTTCTAGAACATCAAATGCATATGTCAAAGTAGCAACGTCGACTTTGCGGCGCTCTACATCGCAAGGCCGACAACTTTATAAAGGCGTCTCATTGATGAAAGACTATCCGCTCGATTATTACGGTTTCTCGAACGAAGACGGCGATGGCTGCATGGCAGTTTTTGTTGATTTTCCCGACATTAAAGGGATCGGTGATACCTATGAAGAGGCGCAAAGTGACGCATATGAACAGCTGGAACGATATTTTAAACTCAAGGACGAAAAGATGACAGGAACATTTGAAAAAGCGGTAGAAGCATACGAGGCTAAACAGTTTGACATGGCATACGGACTTTTTGAAGAGGCGGCTGAAAGCAATCCCAAAGCGATGCTTAACCTGGCCATGATGCACATGCGCGGTACCGGATGCTCTCAGAGCGACAGTGATGCCAGAGAGTGGCTCGAACGTGCTGCAGCAGAGGGTAACGGACAAGCCCTTTACAGTCTGGCGGTCATGCATGAAAAAGGGGTTCAGATGCCGGCAGATGCCGATAAAGCACTGGAATATTATGTTCAAGCAGCCAACACGGGCCATGTCGAAGCCCAGTTGAAAGCGGGCATGCTGTTTCGTCAGAACAACAAAGTTGCCGAATCAATGCGCTACCTTATTACGGCGGCACACAACAACAACGAGCAGGCCCAGGGCATCATCACCTTTGTCAGTAATGCTTCATTGACAACGGCGCTAAATGAGCCATTCCGTGCCCTGGATGGCGAACGTCAGCTTCTTCTTGTGGAAGAGATGATCAACAAAAAGATCCGTCCGACGCTCGAAGCGGACAACGGCGGGATCACGCTGGTCAACTATATACCGGGCGAGACACCGCAGATCTGGCTGAACTACCTTGGTGCCTGCTCCGGCTGTCACCTTGGGTCAACATCGACAGCGGACATGCTGCTGGATCATTTTGAGACATTGATCGACAAAAATGTCGTACTTTATTTGATGTAGGGCGAGGTATCTGTATGAATCAGATCACAGCAAAGGTCAATGCGATCGAAGAGACGGATATCGTTACCTACATACGCTTGCGCTGTGGTGAGACCGACTTCAGTCTTATAGAGTCCAAACCGCCGAAATGGCTGAGTGTGGGTGACGATGTCTACTGTACCTTCCAGGAACCATCGGTTTGTATCAGTAAGGATTGCCCGGGGAAGGTCTCTATAGAGAACATCATTCCCGGCACGCTTAAAAGCGTGCGTCAAAACAACTCTTTATGCGAATTGACCTTTGAGAGTGATGTGGGAAAGGTCGTTTCATTGATCACGCAGCGGGCATTTGAACGCCTGGAACTTGTAGAGGGGTGCGACGCGACAATGCTGATACGCAGTGTCGATCTGTCGCTCGAACCGGTGCTGACCCCGATCGATCTGAATGCCTTCCAGGCAACCTTGTCTAGAATGAAAGATGCATAATTAACAGCAAGTAAATAAAGGAGAAAACAATGGCAGTAATGATTACAGATGAATGTATTAATTGTGATGCGTGTGCACCGGAATGTCCGGTTGCCGCGATCATCGATGACGGAAGCGACAAAAACCCGTATGAAGGTGAACGTTTCTATGTGAAACCGGAAAGTTGTGTCGAGTGTGTGGGTCATGCCGATGAGCCGCGCTGTGCCGCAGCCTGCCCGACTGAAGGTTCGATTGTCTGGGATATGCCGTACACGGTTGATTTCAGCGACTACTACGCCGCCGGAAATGAGAGCGGGGAGTACAAGATCCGTGAACACAAGAAAAAAGGTCTGATGCTGCCAACCGTTAAAGAGCAGCCGTTTATGGACGAGATCGGTATGGATCTTCGTGAAGCGCACGGTAACGTCGCGGTATAAGTTAGGCGTCAGTGCCCTGGCGGCTGGTCGAGTCTTACGGACTTAACTGGAAAATGAAAGGGAAAACATGAACATCGCATTTGCCTCATCAACCGGAGAAGCGGTCGATCAACATTTCGGCTGGTCAAAAGAGTTCTATCTCTACAGGGTCGATAAAGAGGGTGCCGAGCTTTTGAAAGTCATCGATGCCACGACCGAGATCGAGGATGAACATGAGAAACTCAGCTACAAGATCGGCGTCATAGACGAGGCGGATATTATGTACTGTACGCAGATCGGGCCAAAAGCCTCCAAGATGGTTCAGGCATCAGGCATCCACCCTGTCCGTGTCGCTGAAGGTGAAAAGATCACCAACGCTATTGCGCAACTTCATGCGATGTTGGCGGACAACCCGCCGATGTGGCTGCTGCGTATATATCATAAGTCAGAAGCACGCAGTGCTTGATCTTTCTGCCTTGAAGAGGCCAGCTTTGATGGGAGGAACCGTCTTATGGCCGTTCTGATCACCGACACATGCATCAACTGTGATGATATCTCATCAGAAAGATGCCATGGGCATGTTTTGATGAGTAAAGTAACATTAATGAGAGGAACTGACCTATGGCAGTTCTGATCACCGATACATGCATCAATTGTGATGCATGTATCGAAGAGTGCCCTGCCACGGCGATCGTTAGTGCTGACGAATCGCCGCTTGGAGAGGGTGAATATACCTATGTCAAGCCCGAAAAATGCATAGAGTGTGTTGATGCGGCTGTCCCGAAATGCGCTGATGTTTGCCCGACTGAAGGGTGCATTGTCTGGGACATGCCCTATACAGAACCGTATGATGATTACTTTGTACAAAGTAATGATTATGTGATTCGTGTACATAAGAAAAAAGGTCTCTTGTCCCCACTTGCGGCGCCGAGACCTTTTCGAGAGAGTATCTCTATGGAAGATAGAGAGGCCCATGTCAGTGTCGGTGAGACACTTAAATTATATAACTAAACAAAAGGATAAAAGATGTCTGTAATTATTGATGAAAGCTGTATAACCTGTGATGCCTGTCTGCAAAACTGTCCGGTCAATGCGATCGTAGACGATAGTCATAACCCGACAGGTGAGAGCCGCTATTACGTTCAGCCTGAAAAGTGCGTGGAGTGTGTTGATCTGTTTGATGATCCGCAGTGTGCAGCGATCTGCCCGAGTATCGGCTGTATCACCTGGGACATGCCGTTCACGAAAGATTTCGATGAACACTTTGTAAACGGAGAGCTCTATAAACTCGGTGAGAAAAAGGGTGAAGTCATGTCACCGGCATACAAAGAGAAAAAATTCCGTTCAGACATTCCGCTTACAATGCGCGGGGTGAAACAAAAGGTTCAGGAAGAACCTGAAGAGAACGAAGTAGGCTAAAACACTTAAAGCTGCAAGGGAGTCGAAGATGAACCGATGTGACGAGATCAAAGCTTATCATCAGCGTGAAGAGCGTTATCAGGGGTTGCAGTTGGAATTTGACGGCTCCAACAATCTTAAAAATGAGATCTATGGCGTCATTGACGATGTGACACTTGAGACCGGTATGATCCCGAAACTCTATGAATACGGTGCAGCGGTGATCTATATCGAATTT
This sequence comes from Sulfurimonadaceae bacterium, assembly GCA_041553195.1. Classification (GTDB taxonomy): domain Bacteria; phylum Campylobacterota; class Campylobacteria; order Campylobacterales; family Sulfurimonadaceae; genus Sulfonitrofixus. Next base: position 8,364 of record JBFEJN010000011.1, on the reverse strand, counting down.
CACGACGAGTATGACCGCAATGGCGGAGAGTACTTTGTCAATGTTCTTGGAAAACTTGGCATTGATCAGTGTGAAGCCGGTTAGAAAAGGAATAAAGATGCCTTATGAACTATGATTTGACCCGCATGCCGGCTATCGCAGCTGCACTGGACACTTTGGAGAGGGATTGCGCTATTACAGTTGCTCTCAAGATCAGTGATGAGAGCTGCAAGATGGACGCGTATGAAAAAAGTGTTTTCATGCTTCTCTACGATACCTTGCCTGAGCAGAGCACCGATTTTTTTGAACCCGGTGTCTTTTCGATCATTCAAGAGGCGCGTTCGACACCTTCGGCGCAGGCTTATGCCGCGGTCAAAGCAGAGCGCGAAGCGGCGATGGATTTTATCGGCCGGCCCAAGATGAAAGCCTTTAAGGCAGCAATCCGTGTCCGGCTTAGTGTTTAGGCCAAAGAGCAAAGTGTCATAATGGCAAAACGACTGCAGTACGAAGACTCTCCTTACCTCCAGCAGCATAAAGACAACCCGGTCGACTGGTACCCCTGGTGCGATGAAGCATTTGACAAGGCATTGCGCGAACACAAAGCGATCTTTTTGTCGATAGGCTATTCGAGCTGTCACTGGTGCCATGTAATGGAGCATGAGGTTTTTGAGAACGAGGTGATCGCCGCCTATCTTAACCGCCACTTCGTCTGCATCAAGGTCGACAGAGAAGAACGCCCTGACATCGACAAACATTACCAGGATGTCCATCTGCTGCTTAACCGAAAGGCCGGTGGCTGGCCGACCTCCATCTTCTCAACCCCGCAGAACAAACCTTTTTTTGCCGGAACCTATCTTCCGCCTGAACCGAAACCCGGCAGCATGGGGTTTATGCAGCTTATCCAGACCATCGCTCCGGCCGTTGGAAAAAAGGATGCGAAGTTGTTTGAAAATGCGGAGATGATCGAAGCCTTTCTCAACAAAACGCGCGCATTTAACGTCTCAACCGAACTGAACCGCGACATCGGCACACAGTTTTTTAAGCAGGCACGCAGTAATTTTGAACCGAGCTACGGCGGTTTCGGAAGCGCCCCCAAGTTCCCGCAGGTCTCGACTCTGAGTACCCTGATGAGCCTTTACCAGCTTGAAAGAAACGAGGAGATCGCCTCCATGCTGCAGCACAGCCTCGACAACATGTGTGCGGGCGGACTGTATGACCTTGTTGACGGCGGCTTCTGCCGTTACAGCGTTGACAGCGAATGGCTGGTGCCCCATTTTGAGAAGATGACCTACGACAACGGCCTTCTCTGCGAACTCTATCTTCGCGCCTATACACTCTTCAAAAAACCTTATTACCTACAAATTGCGCAGGAGATCGCGACATTTATGTCGGACTTTATGATGCAGGAGAACCTTTTCTACTCGGCAAGCGACGCGGACACCGAAGGCGAGGAGGGCAAGTATTTTGTCTATACCCGCAAAGAGGTGTTGACCGCGCTGCTTGAGGCAGGTTTTGACGAAAGAGAAGCGAAAAAGATGGGCATGCGCCTGGGGTGCTCGAGCGAGGGGAACTTTGAGGGGCATAACATCATCCATTTTGTGACGATAGAGCCGCCGGAGTGGTTTGAGCGTGTGAAACCGGCGCTTCAAAAACTGCGTCAAGCGCGCCTCTATCCCTTTATTGACAAAAAGGTTCAGACCTCATGGAATGCCATGATGATCAAGGCCCTTTTTGAACTGAGTGTGTATGACAGGCACTACTACGATCAGGCGGTTGCATCGCTCGAGGCATTATTAATGACAATGAACACTGCAAGCTTGATGCACTGCGCTCTGATGGGAAAAGAGGCTAAAGTCGAAGCCTTTTTGGAAGATTATGCCTATCTCGGCGTCGCGCTGGTGGCGGCATACGAAGTGAGCTCGGACAAGAGGTACCTCCGGCAGGCTGAAGCGTTGGCACAGACGGCTCTCGAGCGCTATTATGAAGCGGGAGAGTGGTATTTCAGCCGTGGCGAGTTTGAGACGCTTGCCGAGGTCACGGACGGGGCGTACCCGAGTGCGGTGGGCGTCATGGTCGATCTGCTTCTGAGTCTGGGAAGCCTCATTGACAAGCTCTACCGCGAACCCGCAGAGATGACACTGCGCTACTACGGCGATGCCGTTCTCAAAGAGGCGATCCTTCATCCCTCTATGGTCAACCAGAGCCTGCGCTTCATGGAAGAGGATCTCATCGTCAAAGTGCCTCAGGGCACAGCGATCGAAGCGGTCAGAAGTGCAAGTGCCTCTCCTTATACCCGGACCTTTTATCACACGGCGAGCGATTTTCTACTCTGTAACAATCACAGCTGTTATGCCCATGCTGTCTCTCTGGAAGCACTTTTCGAGGCAGCACCATCTTTGCGTTAACCCTTCTTTTTTCCCTTTAAACCCGATAAAATCTTTTTTTATACACGAGTAATGCCGAAAGGGAAAAAATGGTGAAGAGATTAGAGGGGAAATGGGCTCTTGTCACGGGTGCAGCGTCGGGCATCGGCAAGGCGTGTGCCGAAAAACTGGCTGAAGCGGGAGCTCATTTGGTGATCTGCGGCCGAAACGGTGAAAAACTTGAAACGCTAAAGCAGGAACTTGGCCGCCAGGGTGTCGAGATCAAAACCGTCGTCTTCGATGTCCGCAACCGAAAAGAGGTTGAAGGCAGACTCGCTGACCTTCTCTCAACCACGGAGGTCGATATCCTGATCAACAATGCCGGGCTCGCCCTCGGGCTCGATGCCTTCGATCAGGGAGATGTCGACCAGTGGGAAGAGATGATCGATGCGAACATCAAAGGGCTGCTCTATGTCAGCCGCGCCGTCGTACCGCAGATGCGTGAACGCAACAGCGGCCACATCCTCAACATGGGCAGCATCGCGGGGAAGATGACCTATCCGGGGGGCAATGTCTACTGCGCGACCAAATCGGCGGTGCATGCCTTGAGCGAGGCGATGAACATCGACCTTGCCGGTACGGCGATACGGGTAGGCAACATCGCTCCCGGTGCCGTGGAGACCAACTTTTCCAACACCCGTTTCAGCGGCGACGATGACAAGGCGGACGCGGTCTACGAGGGGTATGAACCCCTTGGCGCCGAAGATATTGCCGACCTGGCACTCTACATTTTAAGCGCACCGCCGCACGTCAACATCCAGGAGACCCTCATCATGCCGACGGCGCAGCGCAACCCCTACGTTCTCAGCCGAAACGGTTAAGGCTCCATCTCAAGAACCAGTCACAGCTTCTGCCTATCTTTCGGCAGCTAAGCGTCCGGCGTTGGTTCGGCGACCCGTTCTGAAAGCTGGTTGTCGATCATAAAGAGGCCGTTGCCGTCGCCGACCATTTTGAGTTTGGTGATGACATCACTGACGGTCGCCTCCTCCTCGATCTGCTCATTCACAAACCATTGGAAAAAGGTGTATGAAGCGTGGTCTTTCTCTTTATTTGCTAAATCGCACAGGGTGTTGAAGGCCTGGCTCATGCTGCGTTCATGGGCAAGGCTCTCTTCGAAACAGTTCAGCAGTGATTTGTATTTTGTTTTCGAGGCCTTGATCGCCAACAGTTCAACATGCGCCCCCTGACCCAAGAGGTAGTTATAGACCTTCATGGCATGGACCATCTCTTCGTCATGCTGCAGCTTGAACCATTTTGCACTGCCGCTGAAACTCTGCTCGGAACACCAGGCCGACATGCCGAGGTAGAGGTAGGCGGAGTACATCTCTTTCTGGAGTTGTTCGTTGAGTGCTTTTATCATTGCTTTTGAAACCATCTTGGCTCCTTTTTGACGGGTATATGAATAGATTATGCATCTGTTCGACTAAAGAGTAGATCAAGATTCAGAGCTACTCTCAACTTGAAAGGCGGCAAAAGTATGATCAGCACATTTGCACAACTTAAAAAAGAGTATGCCTCCAAAGAGATCACGATGGATAAGCTCCGAACGATCCAGTCAAGCGGAATCGTCTCGTTTGCCAACGAGGGGATCAGCCGTTCCAACAAAGACTGTCTTCAATGCGTTATTACGTTTGACCGCTTGAACGATCTGATAGCCGAGATCACAGGTCGTACCTTTTCGGATATAGGGGCTTTGAACAGTTATATAGAGACATCGATGCCTGGATTGTCGGCAGAAGCGGAGGCGGGGATGGTGACCTACCGCGATGTTGAGAAGAGGGTAGAGATTATTGCGACCGTTGCAGAGGACCTGAGTGTGAGCGTTGAGCCTGAGGATGTCGAGGCGGAGAGCTCGTTTCAGGTCTTTTTACGGGTGCAGCATTAAAGGTGCCCCTCGGTAAAAAGAGTGCGTTCTTGTCTCAGCGCGCTGCGAGGTAGTTTTTCCAGCCGCCGTGAGCGGTGATCTCCTCGGCCCCTTTAAGCGGATCGCTTTCGCAGAGAAAACCGTAGACGGGTGTGCCGTCTTCGAGGTAGACCGTCCCGATGCACAGCGGCGAGGCGATCTGCACCATGAAGGCGCCGAAGTTTTCGAGCGGCATCGACCACACTTCGAGTTCAAGTGCTGCTTCGGACGAACTGTCGCGTACCATGCCGGGGCGCGGCGGCACTTTTTCGGGGACGTTGTAAAGACGGTAGCCTTTGGCCGTTTTGGTTGCCTTGACAAAGACGGCATCCAGTTCGGTAAGCTGGTGGTTCAGCGGCAGGCCGCGCATGTGGGCGCCGCAGACGGCGATATCGATCGTTTTAGACATGGGAGGCCTTTTGTAAATATGCTTCACCCAGCTGCATCAGCTTGCGGTCCTCGAAGGCTTCGGCGAAGAGGGTGACCCCGAAAGGCAGACCGTTCTCTCTGAAGCCGGCAGGTACGGCATAGGCCGAAAAGTCGAGCAGGTTCATGAAATTGGTGTAGTAGCCGAGGTTGGTGTTGAGCTGGATGGGGTCGGCATTGACCTCGGCGATGGTGTAGATGGTCCCCGTCGTCGGTGTCAAGGCAAAGTCCACATTCGCCATCATCTTGTCGGCCTGTCGTCGATAGGCTTTGAGTTTATACTCGGCGTTGAAGTAATCTTCCGCGCTTTTTGTTTTGCCGGATTCGATGATGGTCCGGGTGACGTCTATAAAGCTTTCGGGCTTCGTTTCGATCATCTCTTTGACCGCCACGTAACGCTCGGTGACCCAGGGACCGTAGTAGAGGAGGTCGGCGGCTTCGAAAAGCGGCGAAAAGTCGCTCTCGACCGCCGTGCCTCCCATGCTTTCGAAATATTCGATCGCTTTGTAGTAGAGGGCCTCTGCCTCGCTGTCGCCGAAGAACTTGAGCTGCTCTTTTTTCGGAATTGCGAAGCGGAAAGTCGTAAGCGGGCTTTTTTGCGTCTCGGGCATCGGACGGCTGTAGGGATCGCTCTCGTCGAAAGAGGCGGCGATGTCAAAGACGCGCTGGGCATCTTCGGTGGTGTTGGCAAAGATGGAGATGCAGTCGAGACTGCGGCAGGCTGGCACCAGTCCCGAAGTGCTCAACACCCCTTTGGACGGTTTGAGACCCACAAGGTTGTTAAAGGCCGCGGGAACGCGTCCCGAACCGGCCGTGTCGGTCCCGAGTGAAAAGGCGGCCATCTCAAGGGCAACGCTCAGGGCGCTTCCGGAGCTTGAACCCCCCGAGATGTAGTCGGGGTTAATGCTGTTTTTGCCCGCACCGTAGGGTGAACGGGTACCGACAAGGCCGGTTGCGAACTGGTCAAGGTTGCTCTTGCCGACCGGGATCGCCCCCGCTTCGATGAGCTGTTCGACAACATAGGCCGACTTTTCGGGCACATAGCTGAAGTCGGGGCAGGCGGCGGTTGTCGGAACACCGGCAAGGTCGATGTTGTCCTTGATGGAAAAAGGGATCCCATATAGCGGCAGCGAGGCAGGGTCACAGCTCTCAAGTCGAGCGAGGTAAGGTTCAAGCTCCGTTTCGTCCAGAAAATGGATCCAGATCGGATTGTCGGCATGTTCCTCCTCGCGTTTTCGGATCGCGGCCATCACTTCTCTCGGGGTGGTCGCCTTGTCAAAATAATCTTTTTTAAGTTGTGAAATTGTCATAATTCTTCCTTGTATCATTCTGCCCCTAAACAGGGCAAGTGTTTTCTAAATAGTGGTCTCGGGTATTTCGTCATCTTTGGTACGGGCGGCCTCGATGAAAGCGGCGGTCAGGATCATGACGCCGCCCACCATCTCGATAGGCATCATCGTTTCATGGGCGATCAGCATCGCAGAGATAACGGCGGTGATCAGCTCCATGATGATAATGATCGAAGAGCGGCCCGCTTCCATATGGGTAACGGCCCATTGGGAGCCTATGTTCGCGATGAGCAGCCACAGCAGGGAGTAGAGTCCCAGTGCGAGCCATGCATCGTTTGAGACAACCTCCGGGAACTGTTCGACGCCGCCGGCGAGCAGCAGTCCGGCCAGGGCAAAACAGCCGTAGAACATCACGGTGATCTTCGAGCCGACCGGTACGGCCTGTGCAGCGCGGAAGACAAGGTTGTTCATGGCGAAGAAAAGGCCCGAAAGCAGGGCGATCAGGTCGATCCACGACGGCGGTGCATCGAGGGCTTCGAAGCCGCCGAGAATGAAAAAAGCACCGAAGACAGCCAGTGAGGCACCCAGCCAGCGCCAGCGGTCGATGGTCTCTTTCAAAAAGAACTTTCCGCCCAAGACACCCCAAACAGGCAACAGGTAGAAGAGGACCATTACGCGGATCACTTCACCGTTGACAAGGGCATAGGTAAAGGCGAGGTTGGCACTGCCGCCGAGAAGCAGAATCATCAACATCGCTTTGGTGTGCATGCGCCAGATGGAAAACTGCTTGAAAAGCAGCGGTGTCAATACCAGGGCAAGCAGACCGTAGACCAAAAAGGTGAGGGTGACACCGTCGATGCCAAAAGCATTAATATGCTTTAGCGGCAGCCAGGTGAGACCCCAGAGAATAGAGGCGCCGAAAAGGACGATAACGGGTAGATGTGATCTCATAAGAGTGCCTTTTTTTCCTGGTATTCGCTGTAGTGGCAGCGTTCTTCTTTGGCTATCCAGCGGTTAAGCGTCCATAGATCGCCTACCGGCGCCTGGGTAAAGGGAAGGGTGTGCAGGTAGCCGTCGGGTCCGAATTCGGGCGTCATGGCTGTCTGTACTCCTCTGGCCTGCTGGGCATCCCAGAAAAGCTCCCAGCACTGCTGATGTGCTGCGAGTGCCGACGCATACTCGGGTGCGCCGGGATGCGGTACCTGAGGTCCCTGATCGTAGCCGACGCGGGCGTGAATGTGGCGGACGTTGGGCGCGATCGCAGCAATGGTATCGAGCTCGGTGTCCATCTGGCGCTCGCAGACGACGCACCAGTGGCTGATGTCTGCTGTTAACTGCATCTGCGGCAGCGCTTCGACGATGCGGCGGGTCGTCCACGGGTTAAAAAGGGAGCGGCTGCGGTGGGTCTCGAAGCTTATGGTCATGCCGTAACGCTCTGCGAGCTGCATCGCCTCTGTGAAAAAACCGATACTCTCTGCTTCGCTCCAGGCGTCACAGCCGCCGATGCAGGTGGCAAAGAGCGGTGACAGCTCAAGGCTGTTTTTTAAAGCCGTTTCGATATCGTCGAGATGGGCCTGAACACCAAGGTGGCGCTGGGGAACATAGTCGCCCCCGGTGACGATCTCGGCGATGTAGGCGAGGTCATGTTTCTCTAGCGTTTCTTTCCAGCGTGCGCGCTCCCCGGCATCTTCCGGTGCTCTGCCTTCGATGCCGTTAAAACCCGCTACTTTGGCCTGGATACAGGCCTCTTCGAAGTCGCCTTCGAAACCCCACATCGTCTTAAAGAGTTGCAATTGCATCATCTGCCCTTACTTCTCGAGCGGTTCGATAATAAAGAGGGTCTTGCCTGCGTGGACATTTTCACCCTCGTGGCAGAGTACCTTGGCGATCTTGCCGGCTTCCGGCGCTTCGATGTCGACCTCCATCTTCATGGATTCGGCAATGGCAAGGACTTCACCCTCCTCAACGACGTCGCCGAGTTTAGTTATCACTTTCCATAGACTGCCCTGAACCGGCGATTCGACAGCTTCGTCATGTTCGCCGATCTCAATGCGTTCCATCTCCTGTTCGAGTACTTCGCCGCTCTCGCTGGTAAAGTTGGCCAGTCCGGTGCGTTCCCACATGGCACGCTCTTGGTCGAAAGCAGCCTGCTGGGTCTGCTTGAACGCTTTAATGGAGTCGTCGTTCGTCTCGAGGAACTCTTTGTAGGCTTTTAGGCTGAAAGTGGTCTCTTCGACTTTGAGTTTGACACGGCCTCTCGGGAACTCTTCGCGCATCTTGTGCAGCTCTTCGGCGCTCACTTCATAGAACTTGATCTGGTCAAAAAAGCGCAGCAGCCACGGTT
>JBFEJN010000010.1:0-43323 GCA_041553195.1 Sulfurimonadaceae bacterium | reverse complement strand
GAAAACTCTGCAATTTTCTATATAAAGCAGCCTAAACAGACACAAATTGATTTTGGTACGTTTACTTTTTAAAGGCGATTATTGAATAAAGTTGTCGTTCTTTTAACATTTTTACTATTGCCAATCTTGCTTTTTGCGAGAGGCGATGCTGCAGTAGCGATCACCTATTTTGACGATCAAAACAGAACCTACGATATTGAAAGTGTATTGGCACAGGAAGATCAGTTGTTTACCAAGCAGCTGCAAAGCGACAATGCAAAGTTCCCCCCAAACGCAACGGTCTGGCTTAAAGTCACGTTGGTCAATGCCGGTGATACACGCGTAGAGAAGGTTGTCGAGTTTTTGGATATCCGCCTGGACAGGATGGATATCTATTCACAAGAGGGCGAACTGTTGAATGCATTGGGTGATATAGTGCCTTTTGACAACAGGGTTTACGACGATGCCAAGATCGCTATCAATGTCGGTGCCGACGCCCATCAACAAAACAGTATTTTGATCAGGTGTTCCAATGCGGATAAGTCGGATCTGACGTATCGGGTTAATGATAAAGAGGCCTATATCAACAATTTGGTCTTTGAGAAGATCATGCACGCGTTTTTCTTCGGTGCATTGCTGATCATGCTGGTTTACAACTTTGTTCTTTACCTTTTCATCCGCGAAAATGCATTTTTGATCTACATTGTCTATCACATCGTGGTACTGGTCGTCATGCTCTATTACAACGGGCTGGTCAGTCAGTACTATTATCCGGACAGTTTTGACATAAATGGCGGGAATGTTCCCGTGGAATTGGGCTACCTATCGGTCATCTTTGCAATTGCGTTTTTGCGAAATTTTTTAAACACCAGAGAGCATACTCCCAAAATAGATCGATGGTTACATTTTTTCATCTATCTCAATGTTACGTTATTGGTTTTAGCCTTCTTCAAAATGGTGCATAACAGTCTGGCAAGTGTAAACATGATGTCGTTAAGTCTCTTCGTCCTATATGTCTCGGGATACCATGCGTTCGTTCTGAAACGAAAACTGGCACTTTTTTATCTTTTTGGATGGCTTGTTATGCTGTTGGGGATTATTCTGACGGGCCTACTATCACTTGGCATTATTGAGCGAAATGATTTTACGAGTTATATATTTCAGATCGGTATTGTGATCGAGATTGCGCTGCTCTCCATGGGTCTTGCATATCGTTACAAGATCAACCAGGATCAGCTCGCCGAAAAAACGCGTGTTTTACATGAACAGTCCAAACTCGCCTCCATGGGTGAGATGCTGCGGCACATCGCACACCAGTGGCGCCAACCGCTATCGGAGATTAACTCGGTGGCGATGAAGATCGAGACGGAACACAGACGCAAGACTTTGGATGATGACAGTTTGGACAAAAACATCGAGCAGATCGAGAACCTGACAGAGCATATGTCGAAGACGATCCAGGATTTTAACGGCTATTTTAAAAGTAATAAAGAGAAGGTTGACAGAGGTTTGGAAGAGGTGGTCGACAAAGCACTTGACCTGGTCTGGAGCGGTTTGAAAAAGAGCGATATTCGTGTCGATAAAAGCATTGAAAGTGTTGAAAAAGTCAACATTGTCGAAGGGGAACTGATTCAAGTACTACTGGTGCTTTTAAACAATGCAAGGGACGCTCTGGACAATAGCGATGTTCAGGAGAAGTGGATTAAGATCAGAATCGCCAAAGAAGAAAATGGCAGACACATCATCGAGGTTGAAGATAGTGCCGGGGGTATCGAGACAGAGAACCTGACGAAGGTCTTTGAGCCCTATTTCACCACCAAGTTCGAGTCTCAGGGTGTCGGCATCGGTCTTTATATGTCAAAAATGATCGTCGAAGAGAGCTTGGGTGGGACACTGCATGTTTCCAACAGCACAAAGGGAGCAAAATTCACCCTACGTTTTTAGAGGTAAAATACCTGCTATACCTCTCTATAAGCCATCTTGTACTATAAATATTGAATTAATAATCTATAAAAGCAGTATCTATGAACATTATTCACATCGACAACGCGGGCATTAGAAACGACGCGACATTGGCTGAGATCCAGGCAAAACAGGAGATCTTAGCGACGAAAGAAGCGACTTTTAGTGCCCATACCAAACCGGAGCTTTTCGGACTCTTGCATAAGGCCATAGAGCAGGGGGTGACACCGGTGCTCTTTGATGGCAAGATCGACACGATTTCAGCGCGTGTAAAAGAGTTGGGAATAGGTTCTTATGATAAGGTGAGTGAGAATTCTGCCCTGCCGACATCGGCCTACGCACTCTTTTTTACATCGGGGACAACGGGTGTACCGACCGGCGCCATAAAAAACAGGGAGAACATCGAAGGGGAACTTGACGCACTGCAGGCCCTTTTTGAACCGGAACATTTTGAACGGGTGATCGTCACGGTGCCTTTTATTCATATTTACGGGTTTTTGTCCGGTCTGATGCTGCCGAAACGTTTGGGGTGCGAAGTACTACTCAAAGAGGAGTATTATCCGCAAGAGCTGATGACCCTGCACGAACATAAAAAAAGTCTGGTGGTGACAAGCCCGGTGTTTATTAAAGCACTGCTGCGCCTTACACGAGAACAGGACCTCTCGAATGTGGTCTTTTTATCATCGACAGGTCTCCTGGTTGAAGAGGAGGTAGCGCGTTTTGAGCAGCAGTACAACACCAGGCTGATACAGCTCTTCGGTTCTACGGAGACAGGCGGTGTGGCGATCAAAAGAGGGGTTAACCCGTACTGGGAACCGCTACAGGGGGTCTCAGTGACGAAAAACTTTGAGTCGCGTATGGTGGTGGATTCCCCTTATCTTTCAACCCATCTCTTCGAAGAGACGATTACCTTGATGAAGCGTCCCTATACGACGACCGATATCATTGAACTTGATGGTAAAAAGTTCAAGCTGTTGGGGCGTGCCAATGAGATCATTAAAATCTCGGGCAAGCGTATCTCTATTGTGGAGTTAGAGCATCTCATTGAAAACAACCTTGGCGTTGCCGATACACTGATTACGATTAAAAGCGACAAGAGCAAACTCAAAGACGAAAGTCTGGAGATCAAGATAGCAGGGCGCAAGATGCCGAGTGAAAGTGATATCAAAGCGCTTTTTAAAACACATTATCCCGAGATCAACTTCAGTTTTGAATGCATCAATGTTAAAAGCATCGAAAAAAACAACATGGGGAAAAAGGTACGGGTATGAAAACATTTTTCTTAACACTCTTTTTCGCTCTAAATCTTTTTGGCGGTGTAGAGAGTTTTGAGAACTTCGTACGCGAGGAGACAGCAGAAAAAACACCGCCATCGGCCTCATTTGCTATCCTCAAAGGGGACAAGATCCTATATGAGAGCAGTTTCGGGTTTAATGATGCTTCGGCGTCACAAGAGACCTCTTTGGAAAGTGTCTATCATGTTTACTCGTTGACAAAGATTTTGGCCGCGACTCTTGTTATGCAGCTGGTTCATGAGGGGGTTCTCTCCTTGGATGACCCGGTTCAAAAATACCTGCCGCGTTTTAGAGCCAAGTATGAGGGAAATGAGGTCACGGTCACTATCTTAAACCTGCTGAACCACAGTTCAGGTGTTGGCGACCGTTCTTCCGAAGTACGTCCTATGACGGACGACAACTATTACGCCTATGCAAAAGCCAATGATGTAAAGATACCCACGTATGTTGATCTGCCTTATCTGCCAGGCTCGGAGGCAAAGTATTCGAGTGCAGAGTACATCATTTTAAGCCGTATTATTGAAAAAGCGACAGGAGATGATTTTGGGGCGTTGATGATGGAACGTGTGGTCAAACCGGCGCAGATGCAACGCAGCGGATTTACCTATACTGATGCGATGGCGCAGGATCAGGTCTTTGGTACGATGAGGATGTTCTCGATTACGGGTATTGCGATGCGCCTGTTTATGGACAATGAGAACAAAGACCATTGGGACGGGACAACGCAGTGGTTGAAACAATTTGACGTTGGCTGGCTTGCGGCAGGTGGTCTGGTCGCACCTATTCATGATATGGCACTTTTCCTTTCAGCATATAACAATCACATGTTAATGGACGAAAAAACGAAAAATATGTTTTTAGAGACACCGACTGTCAAGGTCGATTCGCTGCTCTCTTCGCAAGAGGATGTCCGTTTTGGCATCGGCTGGTATCATATTAAAGACAAGGGAGAGTTTTTTTATCAGCACCAGGGGCTTGGACCCGGATTTCGGACCATGATGAGGATCTATCCAAAATACGATATCTCGTTTGTCATCTTGACCTCTCAGACGGAGACTGACATCGATGCCTGGGGTGATCGTCTCATACAGGATGTCAAAGGGGGACTCTTTTGAAACGTATCGTTGTGACGGGTCTGGGTATGATAAATGCTTTAGGTCATGATAAAAGCTCTTTTGACGCCATTGTCAAAGGGGAATGCGGGATCGACACGATCACTCTTTGCGACACGAGTGAACTCGACTGTAAGATAGCCGCTGAGGTCAAAGACTTTGACCCCTCCAGCGTTATGAAAAAACGCGACCAGAAAAAAGCCGACCGTTTTATACAGCTGGGCCTGCATGCGGCGATGGAAGCGTATGGAGATGCCGCTTTGGAGAGTGTCGATACAACCGCTTTTGGCGTGGTCAGCGCCAACTGCCTTGTCGGTATAGGCTCTGTAGAAGAGGCGGCCGACATTAAAAACAGCTCCAAACTCTCGCACATCTCACCTTTTTTGATACCCTCATATATGCCAAACATGCTGGCAGGACAGGTCTCGATGAAGTTTGATCTGCGGGGAGCGAATCTGAGCGAGAACACGGCCTGCGCAGCCGGAACACATGCCATCATCGAAGCCTATAAGACTTTGCAGTTCTCCAAAGGCGAGGGGATGCTCGTCGTCGGTGCCGAAGCGGGGATAACACCGCTTGCCATGGGCGGCTTTGGCGCCATGAATGCCCTCTGCAAAGACTGTAATGAAGAGCCGAAAAAAGCGGTGCGTCCGTTTGATGCCAAGCGCAGTGGTTTTGTTATGGGTGAGGGAGCCGGTGCACTCGTCTTGGAAACGCTCGAACATGCCCAAAAGCGCGGTGCCAAGATCTATGCCGAGATCATCGGTTTTGGCGAAAGTGCCGATGCGTATCATCTCTCAACACCGCAGCCGGAGTCCCGCGGGGCGATCAGCGCCATGCGCGACGCCTTTGAGATGGCGCTCTCACCCAAGATCGACTATATCAATGCACACGGTACCAGCACCTACTATAATGACATTCGAGAAGCAAAAGCCATTGCGACCGTTTTTGGCGAGATGCAGCCTTACGTCAGCTCTATAAAGGGGCAGGTCGGTCACACGCTTGGAGCCGCAGGGGCCATTGAAGCCGTCGTCTCCCTTTTGGCGATGGAAACGAATACTCTCCCGCCTGTCATTAACTACGAAGCGAGCGAGGAGGAGATGGATGCTATCAACCTGGTTGAAAATCGTGCCATTGAAACAGCGGTGAATTGTGTGCTCAGCTGCAACTTCGGTTTTGGCGGTACCAATGCCGCGGTCGTCTTTAAAAAGTACAAAGAGTAACACTTTATAATCGGCATACGTGGCCAGCTGGCGGTGATTGATACGCTTAGATGTCGTTAAAGCGAAATTGTCCGTAAACTTAATCGCTTTGCAATCTCTTTGAGTTATAATAATTCCCAATATATTTTACCCAGGACTTTTGATGTACCTTAAAGATGAAAAGTTTGCCTTATGGGCAGATTTTATAGAACGTGATTATTTGGATAACGAGTTTAAAACATTGATCGAAAAAGGGATCATCAACGGGGCAACCTCCAACCCGGCTATCTTCAAAAATGCTATTTTGACCTCACCGGCATATAAACGTCAGTTGGAAGATCTGGCTGGTGTTGATGCCAAGAGCAAATACGAAGCCCTTGCGATCTTTGACATTCAGAAAGCGGCCGATATTTTACGTCCTTTGTACGATGCCGGTGACGACGGCTATGTGAGCATTGAAGTCGATCCTATGCTGTGTGATGATGCCGAAGCAACGATCGCAGAGGGGCGACGTCTGCATAAGACGATTGACCGTCCCAATGTGATGATCAAAGTTCCCGCGACAGAGGCCGGTTATGTGGCGATGAAAGCATTGGTGCGTGAAGGTATCGCAGTTAATGCGACATTGATCTTCTCCACGGAACAAGCTCTTTCATGTGCTGAGGCGTTCGCCTCCGGACAGAAAGAGAGCGGTACAAGCGTTGACACGGTGATCAGTGTCTTTGTCAGCCGCATCGACCGTGCTATGGACGCAGTATTGATTGAAAAAGGCATTGCACCGGCATTGGCCGGTAATTACAATGCGGCAGCTATTTACAATGCTATCGAAGCAAAAGCTGTCCCAAGATGCCGGACACTTTTTGCATCGACCGGTGTCAAAGGCGACGGACTTCGCCCATCGTACTATATTGATGAACTGTTGGCAGCTAACGCTGTCAATACGGCGCCGATAGAGACCATTGATGCATTTGTTAAAGGCGGCGATAAAATGGTAAAATTGCCGATAGAGGCGAACATCATAGATGAACACTTCCGCAAGATCAAAGAAGCGGGAATAGACTTTGATGCGGTTGTTGCGAAGCAGATCGATGATGGTCTGAACGCTTTTAAAGAAGCGTTCAATGAAATTTTGAGTGAATTGGAGTAGTTATGGCAGTAAACAGTGCATTAGAAGTCGATATTAGTTCGTTAACCTTTGAAACCCTGGATAGAATCCGCGGGTATTTGAAACGTATGATCGATGCAAAAGGGTCCGATCTCCACATTAAAGCAAATGCAGTTGTGCGTGCGCGTATTCAGGGTGAGATTACACCGATGTCAGGTGAGATCCTCTCAAAAGAGGATGCGCTTGTCTTTGCAAAAGAACTGCTGCGCACCCGTTTTCCGGAGTTCGTTGAGAAGAAAGAGCTTGACCTTGTCTATCCATACGATGAAAACACCCGCTTTCGTGTCAACATCTTCTTTCAGATGGAGGGTGTTTCGGCGGTTTTCCGTGTTATTCCGGTCAAGATCCTTTCGTTGGAAGAGCTGGGCTTACCGGCTATTCTGCGCAAGTTTACGCAGATTGAGCGTGGTATGATCCTGGTAACAGGGGTTACCGGTTCGGGTAAGTCCACAACGTTGGCGGCGATGATCAATGAGATTAACTGGACGAAACGTAAACATATTATTACCGTTGAAGACCCGATCGAGTTTGTTCACAAAGATAGAAAATGTGTTGTCAACCAGCGCAGTGTCGGTCAGGATACCTTTAGTTTTGCCAATGCGCTCCGTGCTGCACTCCGTGAAGATCCGGACATTATTCTGGTCGGGGAGATGCGTGACCGTGAGACGATCGAGACCGCGCTGCACGCGTCTGATTCGGGTCACCTTGTATTCTCGACCCTGCACACGCTCGATGCCAAAGAGACGATTAACCGTATCGTCTCAAGTTTCCCGACGGAAGAGCAGCCGCGTATCCGTCTTTCACTCGCTTCAGTCCTTCAGGGGGTTATCTCCCAGCGTCTGATTCCTACGATTGACCAAAAACGTGCCGCAGCACTTGAAGTTATGGTTAAAACGCCTTATATTGCGCAGCTTATTCTCGAAAGCCGTGACGTCGAGATCCGTGATGCTATTGAAGATGGTCGTGAGATCTACGGTTCACAAAGTTTCGATCAGCACATCCTGGACCTTTGGAATACCAAGATCATCTCAACAGAACAGGCGTTCAATTACGCTACGTCACCATCTGACCTTAAGCTTAAGATGCAGGGAATGGGCGGTAAGATCGGTGCTTCTCCGTCAGCTAAAAAAGATGATACTGAGTCTGCGTTCGCAGAAGATGAGATCTTCCAAATCAAAAAAGACTAAAAAGTTTCAGCTTCGGCGCATCTTGCACCGGAGTTCACTTTTCGGTGTACCGATGTACGCCTTCGGGTTCACATCCGGCACAATCTACACCAAAACAAGGGTACCGCTCGCGAAGCGATGTTTCCTCGAAATCTGAAACTTTTTCCTGTTTAAGAGTGGGGTGCGATTAGCTTCGCCATCTTTTCATAATTCATAATTATATTAATCTCCTTTTTAAAATAGTTTCAGTATAATTCGGCCCATTTTATTACAAGGAACTAACGATGTTAGAAGGAATTATTAGAGAGAGTATCGGTAAACGTGGTACAAAAGCACTACGCCGTGATGGTTATCTAATTGCGAATATTTACGGAAAAGGTCTTGAAAATATCAATGCCGCATTCAAAATGAATGACTATATCCGTACAGTTCGCAATAAAGATACTTTGGCATTTCCAATTAAATTGGATGGCAAAGAGTTGAATGTTGTTGTACAGAGCTATGAGTCTCACGCAGTAACAGGAAACCTTCTTCACGTTGATCTTATGGTTGCACAACCAGGTGTTGTAAGCAAGTACCATGTACCTGTTGAGCCTGTTGGTTCACCTATCGGTCTTAAAAACAAAGGTATGCTGTATGTTGCTAAGAAGCGTCTTGCTGTTAAAGCTGCGCCAGAAGCACTTCCAACGTCAATCGTTGTAGACGTTGCAAACCTTGACCTTGGTGATTCTGTACTTATCCGTGACCTTGGGACTATCGAAAACGTAACATTCGTAGACTCTGAGCGTGTTGGTGTACTAAGTATTATCAAAGCGAAGTAATTTGCTTATTGTCGGACTTGGTAACCCCGGTTCGGCCTATGCCGAAACCCGACATAATGTCGGGTTTATGGTCATCGATGAACTCCTTTCCAGACACTCCCACGACACTGTCTCCAAAGCCGCATTCGAAGGCGAACTTTTCAAGATCAAAGAACATTTTTTACTTAAACCCACCACTTTTATGAACCTTTCGGGCCGCTCTATCGCTGCCGTAAAGAAGTTTTATAAAATTGATGATGTTGTCGTGATCCATGATGACCTTGATCTGCCGTTCGGAGCACTTCGTTTTAAGGTCGGCGGCGGTCATGGCGGCCATAACGGTCTGAAGTCGACAGACGCCATGATCGGCAAAGAGTACCTGCATGTCAGGATGGGCATCGGCCGTCCCGAGCACAAAGGGGAGATTACCGGTTTTGTCCTCGGAAAGTACGATGCAAGTCAACTCGAACTGTTGCAAAAACAGATAAAGCAGACGGCTGACGCTATAGAAGCTTTATGGCAAACGCCTTCTTGGGAAGATGTGGCCTCAAAATACTCCATTAAAAAAGTACCCAACAAGGCAAATTCCCCTATCGCGTAAATAGAGCCTACATTATCAGTCTATATTCGATAAAATCAGATATTACGTTTGTCAAGGATGCCTTAGTTTGTTAGCTTTTCGTTATATTGCTTTTCATTACATCAAATATTTTATAATTATCCTGGCAGCATTGAGTGCTTTTATGGTCGGCTTCGACTTTATGGAGAACAGTTCGCACCTGCCTGAATCTGCCAATCTTGTCATGATCTATGTGGTCTATAAAAGTTTTTATGCCATTGACATGCTACTGCCGTTAGCTCTCGTCTTCAGTATGATCGCCACAAAAGTCCACCTGATCCGCTCGAATGCGCTGGTCGCCTTCTATTCGATTGGCTATTCAAAAAACGATGTTTTAAAACCTTTTGTCCTGGTCTCGATACTGGTGATCACGATCTATATCGGTCTGCATGGTACGGCTGCCTTTGCGAGAGCGAACGAGTTTGCGACCAACATTGAGAAGAGTTCGAGTTACCTGCGGCCGACTTCAAATCTCTTTTTTACCTATGAGAACAAATATATCTTTTTTGGCAAACTCTTTCCGCTGCAACAACGGGCAACCGATGTCCGGGTCTTTGAGATCGATGAGAGTAACTTAAAAGAGCTTGTCGTGGCAAAAAGTGCCTATTATAAGGATGACTATTGGCATGTTCCAAAAGCCCATGTGATGCGCAAACCCGACCAGATATCTTTTGACGGCAAGGGCATAGAGATCGAAGAACGTGAGACCCTGTCTATTCTAAAAGGGTTCAAACCAAAGATCCTGGACCAGGTTTATGAGGGAAAGGTCAACTACACGATCATGGATGCGGTGGATGCACTTTTTTTATTGACCGATCAGAATGTCAATATAGACCGTATTAAAAGTGCACTTTACAAGACATTTATGAGTCCTACATTTGTTCCGAGTCTGATCATCATCATCTTCTTCTTTGTACCGATATCGCAGCGGTTCTTGAACGTCACACTTTTTAGTTTCGGGGCGATATTGGCCACATTGATGACCTGGGCCATACTCTTTATTTTGTCTGAACTCTCATTCAACAAAGCGATTCCAAGTGAAGTGGGAATAGTGCTGCCTGTCTTTGTTCTTTTCCTGCTGGCCATATGGCAGTGGGTTCGCCACTCTACATCGACTAAACCTAAAAATATATCGTAAACATTTTCTATTCGGGTACAGAAGCGACCAATGTTCTCCATAAGCACATTTTCGCTAGAATCCGAAAATTAAATGCTAGGGAAACTCCTAGATAAGGAAGAGAAGCGATGAACTTTAAAGAGTTAGCCAACAAATATCAAACCCCTCTTTATGTGTATGACCTTGACCATATGACACAGCAGTACGAAGCCTTGAAAGGTGCATTCAAAGGGCGTAAAGCACTACTGGCTTACGCCGTGAAAGCCAATTCAAACCTTAGTGTCGTACGCCACTTTGCACAGCTTGGCGCGGGTGCCGACTGTGTCTCGATCGGAGAAGTGCGCCGTGCATTTTTAGCGGGTGTTCCAAAATACAAGATCATCTTTTCAGGTGTGGGTAAGGCGGATGACGAGATCCGCGAAGCGATCGAACGTGACATTCTCTACATAAATTTGGAGAGTGACGGTGAACTGGAACGTGTCGAGATGATCGCAAAAGAGATGAACGCGACGGTCCGTATCAGTATCCGTGTCAATCCGAACATCGATCCCAAGACACATCCGTATATCTCAACCGGTCTGCATGCCAATAAATTCGGTGTGGATATCAATACGGCAAAACGAATGTACATCCGTGCCAAAAATTCGGCACACCTTGAGCCGGTCGGGATCCACTCGCACATCGGCTCGCAGTTGACCGAACTGGACCCCATTCGCGAGGCGTGTGAGATCGTAGCGGACATGGTGCGTTCACTGCAGGCGCTTGACATCAACTTGAGCTTTTTCGATGTGGGCGGCGGACTTGGGATCAAGTATGACGCCGAGACGACGATCGATCCGTACGATTATGCGCAGGCGATTTTGGGAACATTGACAGGGCTGGACATTACGGTCGTGGGCGAACCGGGGCGCTATCTGACAGCCAATGCCGGGTATTTCCTGACCAAAGTGATGTATGAGAAGAAAAATGACGACAAACGCTTTGTTATCGTTGACGGGGCGATGAACGATTTGATCCGTCCTAGCCTCTACAATGCGTACCACTTTGTCGAAGCAGTCGGCAAAGAAGGCGATACCAGCAAGGCTGACATTGTCGGGCCTGTTTGTGAAAGCGGCGACTTTTTAGCCAAAGACTATGCGCTTCCGGTATTGGAGCATGACGATCTGTTGGTCGTTCACAGTGCCGGTGCCTACGGTTTCGGAATGGGGAGCAATTACAACACACGGGGGCGTTCTGCAGAAGTGGCTGTTGAAGGCGGGGTAGATCGTCTTATTCGTCGAAGAGAGACGTTTGAAGATCTTATCGCCCTTGAAAAAGAGTTTTTGGACTAAAATATGCTGGCTATAGGGCAGCTGTAGTAAAATAGTATGTGTTAATGATCGAGGAGAGACGATATGAAGACATTAGACGATTGCCGACAAGAGATCGACAGAATAGACGAAGAACTTTTAGATCTGCTCAATGAGCGCATGCGGGTGGTTCAACGCGTGGGAGAGATCAAGCATGAGACCGGTGGTGCTATCTACCGTCCTGAACGTGAAAAAGCGATCATCGAACGTCTGAGTGCCAAGTCAAAAGCAGATGGCGGTCTCCTCAACCAGGCGGCGATCGAGGCACTCTACTTAGAGATCTTCGCTGTTTCACGCAATCTTGAGCTGCCCGAACGCATCGCTTATCTTGGACCTGAAGGCAGTTTTACCCACCAGGCAGCGGAATCTCGTTTCGGAGCGATGAGCGATTACCTTTCGGTCGGTTCCATTCACTCCGTCTTTAAAACGGTGGAGTCGGGCCGTGCCAAGTTTGGCGTGGTGCCGATAGAGAACTCACGTGACGGTATTGTCGGTGAAACACTTGACCTTCTCGCCAAAAGTCCGATCAAGATCGTTGCAGAGCTTTACATGCCGATCCATATGGCATTTGCGACAAAAGCAGAACATTTTAAAGACATCAAACGCATCTATTCAAAAGACAAGGGGTTCGGACAGTGTCGAGACTTTTTGCAGACGCATGAACTTCTGCACATAGAGCAGATCCCGGTCGAATCAACGGCTAAAGCGGCGATTTTGGCCGCAGAAGACCCCCAAGCGGCAGCTATCTGCAGCCATATCGCGGCCAAACTTTACTCGGTGCCGACGATGTTTGAAAATATTGAAGATGTTCACGACAACACGACACGTTTTTTCATCTTGAGTGATTTCAGAAATGCGCAGAGCGGTGATGACAAGACTTCGTTGTTTGTCCGTCTGAAAGATGCGGACAAAGCAGGTGCCCTGGTTAATTTCCTGAGCGATTTTGACCGGGCTAAGATCAATATGAGTAAGATCGAGTCGCGTCCTGCACATGATGAGAGCGGGTTCGCGTACTGGTTTTTTATGGACATCTACGGCCATATTGACGATGAGAACATACAAGAAGTCGTTGCAGCACACCAAGATGAGATTACCTGCCTGGGCAGTTATGTA
Source organism: Sulfurimonadaceae bacterium (assembly GCA_041553195.1). Classification (GTDB taxonomy): domain Bacteria; phylum Campylobacterota; class Campylobacteria; order Campylobacterales; family Sulfurimonadaceae; genus Sulfonitrofixus. Next base: position 30,444 of record JBFEJN010000010.1, on the reverse strand, counting down.
AAAGGGGAGTTATGAAGTTTAATACAGTTTTAGATGATATTGTCAGTTATGAAGCGGGTAAGCCGATCGAACTTGTCGTACGTGACTTTGGGATCGACAGTAAAGATGTTGTTAAGTTGGCGAGTAATGAGAACCCTTACGGCTGTTCCAAAAAGGTGCAGGATGCGGTAAGCAAGATCATCGGTAACATGGCGCTTTATCCGGATGACTCCATGATGAACCTGAAAAAAGGGCTCGCCGAGAAGTATGCAATCGCAGAAGATGAACTTATTATCGGTTCGGGAAGCGACCAGGTCATCGAGTTCGCGGTCCATGCCAAAGCGTCCAAAGGTTCGAAGGTCCTGATGAACTCTATCACCTTTGCGATGTATGAGATCTATGCGAAACAGGTGGGTGCAGAGATCATCCGTACGGCCTCCAGAGAGCATGACCTTGAAGAGTTTTATGCCCTGTATCTTGAGCATAGACCTGATATCATCTTTATCTGTACACCGAACAACCCTACCGGTGACGCCATCGATGCGGTGGCACTGAAAAACTTTTTAGAAAAGATCGACAGTGAGACCCTGGTCGTAGTTGACGGTGCGTATATGGAGTATACGCGTTTTAAAGATGAAAGCAAGTCGGTGACCCCAAAAGAGCTCATCGAAGCGTATGACAATGTCCTGTATCTCGGTACATTCTCGAAAGCGTATGGTCTTGGCGGTATGCGTGTCGGCTACGGTATTGCACGTGCCGACATTATCAAGCCCCTCTATAAACTGCGTCCGCCGTTTAATATTACGACTTTGACCCTTGAGGCGGCAACGGTGGCACTTGAAGATGAAGAGTTTGTCCAGGATTGTATTGCCAAAAGTTTTTCCGAGATGACACGTTACAATGACTTTGCTGCGAAACACAAGATCGATCTCATAGAGAGTTTTACCAACTTTGTGACATTGGTCTTTGATGAAAAACGATCAGCCTCCAAATTGGCACAGGAATTGTTGGAACGCGGTATGATCGTGCGTGACCTCAAAGGATATGGGCTCAATGCGATTCGCGTGACCATCGGTACGCCTGCTCAAAATGATCGTTTTTTTGAGTTGACTGAGGCGCTGATCTGAGCTATGCGCATCCGTTAGGGAATTTATAAGTGTCGTTGCAGCCTCTTCAAAACAGTCTGTCACGGCACGTCAAACTTGTCATGGCCTTCCTTTTCGGTCTCTTGACGCTGCTTCTTTATGTTACATCTCTTATTTCCAAATCGACAGCATTGTCCGGAACATTTGTGGATATTGCTATCTATACGATCTATATTCTGTTAGTCCTGGTACTTGGTTCCATAACGTTTGTTGTCTATTGCTATTTTCAAGAGGAAGATCTGCCTGTATCCGATAGTAATAGTATTCAAAAGGAGAGCATAGAGATCGAGAACCTGTTCGTTCAAAATGTAGCCGGTGGTCACAAGCAAGAGAAAAGAACAGAAGACACGGACACCAGGGTTACACTTGCCAAGGCAAAAGAGCGATTACTCTCTTCTGCACAACAAGCGATGCCGGGAATCGGCGCAGTCGAATCAGCCGACCTCGAAGAGATCAGCGTATATTTATCGCAACAGCACCTCCCCATAACAGCGGTTGTCCTACTGCTTATGGAGCTTGAAAAAGGAGTATCGGTCTTAGAAACGTTTCAAATGTCTCTAAGAAGGTCCGTTTTGACAGCGCTGGAGGAGCTGCAATCGCTTTCGGCAGAGGCGGTGACACTCTTGGATAACGCCTTAGAGAAAGAGTTCTTTCCTATTGAAGAAGAGTGTTCACGTTTGCAGCGTTTAGAGGCATCAGAGATCAGAGAACTTCTGAGACATGTAGATAAAAAAGAACTTATGTTTGCTCTCAACGGCGCGACACAAGAGTTGCAAGAGAAGTTCTTTGTTAATATGTCGTCAAAAGCATCTGCCGATTTTAAGGAAGCCATGCGGTCACTTTCGCGAATCGATGCGACAAAACGTCAGAATGCGGTCAGAAACATTGACCTCTTAGCTCAACGACTAAGAGATAATGGTAAAATTCGCGTCAGAACTCTTTAGGCCCATCTCCATGATGATGTGTCCGGAATTCTGTAATCAAGTAACGGGGTAAGTATGGACATATCATCATATTCACTGGATGAGCTGCAAAAACTGTGCGGTGATATTCGTGAACGCATTTTGGAGGTTGTCAGTGTCAATGGGGGTCACCTCAGTTCAACACTGGGGGCCACCGAACTTATCGTTGCCATGCATAAAGTCTTTGACTGTAAAAAAGACCCGTTTATTTTTGATGTCTCCCATCAGGCCTATGCCCATAAACTTATTACCGACCGTTGGGACGAATTCAGTACGCTCCGTCAATTCGGCGGGCTTTGCGGCTACACAAAACCCTCAGAGTCCAAAGATGACTACTTTGTGGCCGGTCACAGTTCAACATCCATCTCTTTAGGCGTTGGCGCGGCAAAGGCGATCGCACTTAAAGGGGAACAGGGCAGCCGTATTCCTGTCGCCATGATCGGCGACGGTTCCATCACAGCCGGTATGGCTTTTGAGGCAATGAACGAACTGGGTGATCGCAAGTACCCGATGGTGATCATTCTCAATGACAATGAGATGAGCATCGCCAAGCCTATCGGGGCACTTTCACGCATCTTGACCTCGACGATGGCAAGCCCCTTTTATCAGAAGTTTAAAAAGAGAACCGAATCTTTTGTCGATAACTTCGGTGACGGCGCACACTATCTTGCCAAACGTTTTGAGGAGTCGTTTAAACTGATCACACCGGGGATCTTGTTCGAAGAGCTGGGCATCGAGTACATCGGTCCGGTCGACGGGCATGATCTCAAATCACTTATTGAGACGTTTGAGATCGCTAAAAAGATGGGAAAACCGGTCATTATCCATACCCAAACCGTTAAAGGCAAGGGCTACAAGATCGCCGAAGGCCAGCACGAAAAGTGGCACGGTGTCGGCCCTTTTGACATTGAAAGCGGTTCGTCTGCAGCTAAAAGCGGTGCAAAAGCCGCAACGCAGATCTACACGGAAGCGATGTTGGAGCTCTGTGAAAAAAATGACAAGGTCGTCGGTGTCACGGCGGCAATGCCAGGCGGAACCGGTCTTACGGCATTGATAGAAAAATACCCTGAGCGTTTCTGGGACGCAGCGATTGCGGAACAGCATGCTGTAACGTCGATGGGTGCTTTGGCGGTGGAAGGGTTTAAACCTTTTTGTACCATCTATTCGACCTTCATGCAGCGGGGCTATGACCAGGTCATTCACGACGTCTGTCTGATGGACCTGCCGGTCGTCTTTGCGATGGACAGAGCAGGAACCGTCGGTGAAGACGGTGAGACACACCAGGGGGCCTTTGACGTCAGTTTTATGCGCGCTATTCCGAACATGCGTTTGTGTGCACCGCGTGATGAGCTGTCATTTTATCAGGCCATAGATTTCGCCAGCGAATACACGCATCCGCTCTCACTGCGTTATCCGAGAGGTGCCTTCCTGACAGCGGACCTTCCGGCATCAGTGCCGTTCGAAGAGGGTAAAGCGCAGCTTCTGATAGAGAGCAAAGGCGATATCCTCTTTATCGGTTACGGCAACGGTGTCGGCCGTGCGGCGCAGACCAGAGAACTGATGGACGAAGAGATCGCGCTGCTTGACCTGCGTTTTGTCAAACCGTTGGATGAGACAATGTTGAAAGAGCTGGCACAAAAACACACCACGTGGTTCGTCTTCAGCGACAGTGCCAAGATGGGCGGTGTCGGTTCTGCGATCCTGGAGTTCCTGGCGGATGAGAAGATCACGAATGTCGCGGTGACAAGCTTTGAGTATGTCGATGCGTTCATTACACACGGCAATACCAAACTGGTCGAAGAGTCTTTGGGACTTTCGCCGAAGCGGCTTGTCGAACGGGTTAAGGCTGCTTTAGCATAAGCACTCCGGCAATGCGCCCGGTCTTCTGATGGTCTGCTCTATAGGAGAAAAAGTGCTTGTTCTCACAGGCATTGCAGATATTGACATCTTCCAGATTTTCATTTTTGATACCGATCTCTTCCAACTGCTTTTTGATGATCGCATTGACCTCTAAATAATATCGGCCATTCTTCGCAATGACGGCAAAGCCAAAACTGTCCTCTGTTACCTCTTTTGCTATCTTCTCCCCGACCTCATAACAGCAGCCGTGGATAGAAGGCCCGAGCACAACGGCTATATCTTCTATGCTGCTTCCAAAGTCACTGCACATCTTCGCTATGGTCTTGGGGACGATCCCTTTTATGGCGCCCGCCCGTCCGGCATGCGCAACAGCGATGACATTTTGGACGGGGTCGAAAAGAAGCACCGGGGTACAGTCGGCAGTCATGACCATGAGCGGTATGCCGGGACGGTCGGTGATGAGCGCGTCGCACTCGGGCGGGTTCTTAAAGTTATCGACTTCCGGGTAGACAACGACGATGATGTCGGAGTGGATCTGCCGCATGTGGACCAGACTGGCGTGTTCATAGCCAAGTTCACGAGCAAGTTTCATGTGGTTTACAAGGACATCCTCCGCTTTGTCACCGACATGAAATGCCAGGTTGTTGCCGTTGTAGGGTGTTTTGGATATACCGCCGTGACGGGTAGTAAAGGTATAGGTAAACTGTTCAAACGTGTCCAACAGTCGGCTGGGTATCTTTTGCATGACTCGATTATACATTATAATTTTGTGAAAATAGGCTGTTAATAGAGATAGGCAGAGGTATCATTGTGTCAGACAATGTGTATTTACTTAAAACAGAGACTCTATTCTGCCTGCTAAAGCCCTGCCAAAAGAGAATCTGCTAAAATACTTCGGTATCTATCAAGATTGTGCATAGTCTTAGTGGTATTCATAATAAGAAGGAGAGATGTTGCACCCACTTCATACCATGCCGGTGACATTGACGGGCAGCGATGTTGAACAAAAACGCGAAGAGATACGTGACTATTTTCATAAGACCTATGATCTTTTTGAAGATCTTTTCACGATTCTTAAAGACGAGAGTGTTTTTTACGAGCAGCCTGAACCGACAAGACACCCGTTGATCTTCTATTTTGGGCATACGGCAACTTTTTTTGTCAACAAGTTTATGGTCGCTAAAATGATCGATGAGCGTCTTAATCCGGAGTTCGAATCAATGTTCGCTATCGGTGTGGACGAGATGAACTGGGATGATCTGGATGAGCACAATTACCAATGGCCGGAGGTCTCAGCAGTTCGTGCATACCGAAGCGAAGTACGCGCACTTGTTGATGAGCTGATAACAACACTTCCTTTAACGCTGCCCATTACTCAGGAGAGCCCTTGGTGGATTGTTTTGATGGGCATCGAACACGAACGTATTCACATCGAGACCTCGAGTGTCCTGCATCGTCAGCTGCCAATCAAGATGGTCAAACCGATTCCCAATTTTCCTCTCTGTCCTGAGCACGGTACAACGCCAAAGAATGTCATGGTCACTGTCGATGGCGGTGAGGTACGTTTGGGCAAAGAACCAACCCATCCTCTTTATGGCTGGGACAATGAGTACGGAAGTTACGAAGAACATGTCAAGCCGTTCAAGGTTGCAAGACAGCTTTGTTCAAACGAAGAGTTCTTGGCTTTTGTAGTTGATGGCGGATATGCGAACAAAGCGTATTGGGACGAGGAGGGTGAACATTTTCTCGCCATCACCAATGCAACGCACCCGACGTTCTGGGTTAAAAACAGTGCAGGCGGTTTTGACTACAGGGCGATGACAGAGATCATCCCGATGCCGATGAACTGGCCGGTGGATGTGAACTACCTCGAGGCTAAAGCCTATTGCCGTTGGAAAAGTGAAAAAGAGGGCAAAGCATACCGTCTTTTGAGCGAACCGGAGTGGTATCTGCTGTATGAACGTGCCGGCATTGAGGACGTACCGGCGTTTGATGACAGCAAAGCCAACATCAACCTGGCACATTATGCATCATCGTGCCCGGTCGACACGTTCGCTTTTGGTGACATCTGTGACATTGTCGGTAATGTCTGGCAGTGGACAGAGAGTCCTATATACGGGTTTAAAGGATTTGAACCGCATTATGTGTATGATGATTTTTCAGTGCCGACGTTTGACGGCAAACATAACATCATCAAAGGCGGTTCGTGGATATCGACCGGCAATGAGTTGATGAAACATGCGCGTTATGCATTTAGACGCCATTTCTACCAGCACGCCGGATTTAGGATTGTCGAAGGAGAGCAAGTGAGTATAAAAGAGAACATTTATGAGAGTGACGCTCTGGTGTCGCAGTATTGCCATTTCCAATATGGAAGTGACCATTTCGGTGTTGAGAATTTTGCAAAAAAATGTGCCGAGTACGCATTGGAATATGCCAAAGGGACACCGATGAAGCATGCCCTTGACCTGGGGTGTGCAACGGGGCGTGCAAGTTTTGAGCTGGCTCACGGTTTCGACAAGGTGACGGGTATCGACTTTTCAGCACGTTTTGTACAGGTGGGCGTTGACCTTAAGATCAATAAAGAGATCCATTTTCAACGTATAGTCGAGGGGGAACTGACTGTTAATGAGACAGTGACCCTCGATGAGCTTGGCTTTGGCGAGATCGCAGACAATGTTGAGTTCTGGCAGGGCGATGCCTGTAATCTCAAGCCTCAGTTCGCCGGGTATGACCTGATCATGGCAACCAACCTGATCGACAGGCTTTATGAACCGCTGCTCTTCTTAAACGATGTAGATAAACGTATAAACAATGGGGGGTATCTTATTTTGACCTCCCCGTACACCTGGCTCGAAGAGTACACTAAAAAAGAGTTCTGGCTGGGCGGGTACAAAGATGAAAACGGCAATGAAGTCATGACATTAGAAGGACTTAAAAAGGTTCTGGAAGGGAAGTTCAAACTGGTCGCAACCCATGATGTTCCATTTGTCATCCCTGAAACAGCACGAAAGTTCCAGCATACGATTTCGCAAATGAGTGTGTGGAAAAAGCGATGAGTTTCGACTTTCAGTGCGTTGTTGACAGAACATCAAGCAATGCTGAGAAGTACACGCTTCGTCAGAAACTCTTTAAGACCGAGGATGTTATCCCGATGTGGGTGGCGGACATGGATATCGAAACACCGCCCTGCATCGTCGAGGCGGTTAAAAAACGGGCAGCGCATCCCATTTACGGGTACGAAGAGGTTCCGGACAGCGCCTACGAAGCGCAGATAGCATGGATGAAAAAGCGCCACGGTTTTGCGATACAACGCGAGTGGATGTTCTACTCCCACTCTGTCGTCGCGACGATCAACACGGCGATCCATGCTTTGACCAAACCGGGTGAAAAGGTGATCGTCCAGACACCGATCTACCCGCCATTTTTAAGCAATGTGACCCGCAATGGGCGCGAGGTACTGCGCAATCCGCTGCACCGTACGCCTGAAGGGGATTATACCTTTGACCTGGAGGACCTGCGATCCAAGATCGATGCCGACACGAAACTTCTGCTGCTCTGTTCGCCGCACAATCCGGTCGGAAGGGTCTGGAGACGTGATGAATTGGAGGCCTTGGCCGAGATCTGTCTGGAACACAACATCAAGGTCGTTGCTGACGAAATCCACTCTGACCTCGTCTATGCGCCGCACAGACACATCCCTTTTGCTACACTCAGTGATGAAGTCGCCGAGATTACATTAACCGCGATCGGCCCGGGGAAGACCTTCAATACAGCAGGGTTGGCCATCTCGACGGTCGTCGTTCAAAATGAGCAGATGCGCGCGGCCTTTTCGGATGCGTACGAACGTATACATTTTGCGCAGGGCAATGTCTTCGCACATGTGGGTCTCGAAGCAGCGTATCGAGAGGGTGAACAGTGGCTTGAAGAGCTGTTGATCCATCTTCAGCGCAACATCGAAAAGTTGACAGAACTGGCGACACGACACCGTGACAAGATCCGTTTCATTCCACCACAGGGGACATACCTTGCATGGTTGGACTGCTCCGGACTCGGTCTTGGCAGCAGTGAACTCAAACGCTTTTTTATCGAAGATGCTGCGCTGGGGCTTAGCCCAGGTGTCTCCTTCGGCAAAGAGGGCAAGGGGTACATGCGTCTGAACTTTGCCGTTCCGGGGCCTGTCATGGACGATGCTATCGCCCATTTGGAGATGGCCTTAAGTGATTTCGACGAGTATTAGGACGGGAGAGGAAGATGCGTAAAGTGATGATTCTGAGCGGTGCTGGACTGAGCGCTGAGAGCGGTATCAGCACCTTTCGTGACAGTGACGGTTTGTGGGAAAACTATGACGTCATGACCGTCTGTTCCACCCAAGGGTGGCTGCAGGACAGGGAACTTGTCACCAATTTTTATAATGCACGCCGTGAAGCGATCGAAGATAAAATGCCCAACGCCATGCACAAAGCATTGGCTGCGCTGGAGCAGAAGTATCCGGGGCAGATCATCCACCTGACGCAGAATGTCGACAACATGCTGGAAAAGGCAGGGGCCAAAGAGGTGATCCATCTGCACGGTACCTTGACAGACCTTCGATGCGAAGGGTGCAATGAGACCTTCCATGTCGGCTATCGCCACCAAAGAGAGGATGAACAGTGCCCGCACTGCGGCAGTTACGACGTTCGCCATAATGTGGTGATGTTCGGCGAGAGTGCGCCGATGTACCGCCATATTTATGCCGCGGTGGATGCGAGTGATCTTTTCATCGCCATCGGGACAAGCGGGCAGGTGATCGACATCGTACCTCTGGTGCAGGAGTTTGAACACTCTATTCTTATTAACCCCAAGCAAGAACCGCATGTGACGGCTTTTGGCGACTTTGGTAAAAATATCGATGACTATTTTGAACACTTTCTGCAGATGAACGCTACGGCGGCCGTGGACGAGATGGTGGAACTGATCGAAGAACATATGAGGAGCAGATAATGCGTGAAAAATTACAAGCGGCACTTTGGGGTGCCTTTTACGGTGATGCCTATGCTCTGGGAGCGCATTGGCTCTACGACACCCACCAGATCTCCAAATCCGAGTTTGACACCCAGCGTTTTAATGACCCATTGACCGACTACCATAAAGGAAAGTTCGCGGGCGACTTCACCCATTATGGTGACCAGATGTTATGGCTACTTGAGAATATAGCCTCCGAAGAGCAGTTTACCCTGCACCATTTTTCCCTAACATGGAAGACAAAGATGGCCACCTACACGGGGTATATCGACGGGGCGTCACGGCACACTATCGGGGCGCTCGATGCCGGTAAAAACTCATTGGTCTGCGGTTCGAACTCCCGTGACCTGAGTGTTGTCGGGCGGATGATGCCACTTGTTTACGCCTACCACAACGACATGGACAAGATGATGGAGTACGTCAAACTCCACACGGTCTTTACCCATATGACAAAAGAGTTGATCGAGAGTGCTGCCTACTTTAATGAGCTTATTTTGGCCGTGAGTATGGGGGCTGAGATCCCAAAAGCCATCGAAGAGATCGCCCTGGCATACTCAGAGAAGGTGCAAAGATGGGTGCAAGAGGGTGTGGCGAAAGCGGAACATGAGAGTGTCGATGCCATCAAGGCTTTAGGACAGTCCTGCAGTGTCGAAGGCGGCTTTGCCGCCGTGATCTATCTTTTGGTCCGATTCCGTGACTTTCAGGAGGCGATGGAGGCCAATGTTCTTGCCGGCGGCGATTCGGCGGCACGCGGTATGATCGTCGGTGCGGTTCTGGGGGCTTATGGCGGTATGGACGTGCTTCCGTTGAACTATAAATCGATGCATCATGCCGATGAGATCGCCCGTTATATTGAGATGATCGATGCCAAAGACGCTTGAGAAGATCGAGCGTTTTCTCGCCAAACACCATCTTCTCTCCCTGGCCACATCAGCCGACAATGTGCCGCAGTCGGCCAGCCTTTTTTATGCTTACGAGAGTGAGAAGGTGGCTTTTATCGTCGCCTCGGACCCCAAAACAGAACATATACACAACGTGTTGCGCAACGACATTGTCTCCGGTACGGTTGCATTGGAGACCGATGAGGTGGGCAAGATCGAGGGTATTCAATTCAAGGCAAAGATGTACAGTCTGAGTCATAAAGAGGGTGCACTCTATTTTAAAGTCTACCCTTTTGCGAAGGCGATGAATCCGGAGTTGTGGCGTATAGAACTACTGCGAATCAAATTAACGGACAACCGTTTGGGTTTTGGTACCAAGCTCTTATGGCAAAGGGAAAACAGGCAAGAGTTAGAGTAAAATAACAGTGCTGTTTGTACAGAAAAGAGTTCCTCTTTTCTCTAAAAACAGTGTATACATTATGGGAGTTAGAATGGAGAAAGTATTAGAGATGCTGTTGTTGCAGCAAGAGCTGAACGATGCGACAAATGGCGAAGGCTGGGAAGCCGGTATGACAAAAAACGGCAAGCCTATTAACTGGAAGCGCTGTATCTATATGGAGTGTGCCGAGATGGTTGACTCGTTTGCATGGAAACACTGGAAAGCGATCAATCAGGAGCCTGACTGGGCCAACTTGCAGATCGAAGTCATCGATGTCTGGCACTTTATTATGAGTCTGGGTCTTGAAGATTATGCACAAAATTTCCGTGGCAGTATCGAAGATCTTGCGATGCTTCTTTCTCAGGAACCGGGTTATGTCAAACTTCAGGAAGAGGGAGAACTTCTTTTCGCAGAGCCATCAGACATCATGGCCAAAGTGGAGGACCTGATCTGCAATGCTGTCAATCCAAAGACCTTTGACGGCCCGAAACTTTTTGAAGATTTTTTTGAACTGGCACACATGAGCAAGTTGAATCTACAAGACCTTTATCGCCTCTATGTCGGTAAAAACATTCTCAACCAATTCCGTCAGGACCATGGCTATAAAGAGGGGACATATGTCAAAGTATGGAATGGAAAAGAGGACAATGTCGTGATGCAGGAACTTTGGGAAGAGAATGCCTCTTTAACGCCTAAAGTGCTCTACGGTTCACTCCAAAAGGCCTACGCTACGGTTTCGTAGTTGCCGCCTTTCTCTCATTTTCAGGCATGAGACTTGTTTCTCATCATTTTCTTGTCAATATCAACTTTTTTTTCTTCTTGTTTCGCTAGTGCAGATCAATTAAAAAAATAATGTCAAAAAGTATGTAGAATCTAAACAAATTGTCGGATAAGAAGAGAGAGGTGAGAGAGAAACTCTCTCCAAGAGGGGTGAGACTTAGTCTCTGTTTCTGTCGCGGTTACCGCGGTATCCACCGCCGCCGCTGTTTCTGTCGCGGTTACCACGGTATCCGCCGCCACCGCCACTGCGGTTACGTCCACGGAAACCGCCGCGGTTTCCGCCACTGTTACCACCGCGCTCAAGACTGGCAAGGATCTTTTCAAGACGTTCAGGGTTAAGACCGATCTGGTTAGGCCCCTTAACTTCCTGACGATCCATGATCATTGAGATCAGTTTGTACATGATCTGCTCATCATCAATATCTTCACGCAGTGCGTCAAGGATCTGGTGTGCTTCGTCAAAGACCTTGTGCTTTTCGATCGACTCGACGATCGATGAAAAGTTGGCCGATTTGATAGAGGCTTTTGATGGGATGTAAGCATGTTCCATTGTCGTACCGACTTTGGACTTAATACGCTGCAACTCTTTAAACTCACGTGGCGTAAGAAGTGTGATCGCCATTCCTTTTTGACCGGCACGACCGGTACGGCCGATACGGTGAACATACGACTCGGAATCAAATGGAATATGGTAGTTGAACACATGGCTTACATCGTCAATATGGATACCACGGGCAGCAACGTCAGTAGCAACAAGAATGTCGTACTGACCTGTTTTTAGACCCTTGATGACAGCCTCGCGTTGGCGTTGTTCCATGTCGCCATGAAGACCCTTGGCGTTGTAGCCGACACCCATAAGGACTTCAGCAACACGATCGACCTCTTTTTTAGTACGACAGAAGACAACACATTTTGTCGTCTCTTCTGCGTCAAGAAGACGGATGATCGCATCATCACGCTCGTTTTCGTCAATAACGTAGTACTTTTGCTCGATGTCGACGTTAGTCGTCTCTGAACGTGTAATCGTAATGAACTCAGGGTTCACCAGAATACGCTCTGCAAGCTTCTTGATCGGAGGCGGCATTGTCGCTGAGAAAAGCAGTGTCTGACGGTCGCTTGGAAGGTATGAGAAGATCTCGTTGATGTCGTCAAGGAATCCCATGTCAAGCATCTCATCGGCTTCGTCAAGAATGACTGTTGATGGTGCAAAGTCCTTGATCATGTCGCGTGCCAGGATGTCTTTAAGACGGCCCGGTGTGGCGATCACAACCTGTGCTCCGCGCTCAATCAGACCGATCTGACGGCCGTATGAGCTACCGCCGTAAACCGTTACGGTACGAATACCAAGTTGCTTGCCATATTTGAACAGCTCATCGCTGACCTGGTTTGCAAGTTCACGCGTTGGGGTAATGATCAGTGTCTCAACACCGTTGTTTCCCTTCATATTACTGAGTACAGGAAGACCAAAGGCTGCGGTTTTACCGGTACCGGTTTGTGCCTGGGCTACGACATCTCGGCCCTCAAGGACGATAGGGATCGCCATTTTCTGAATCGGGCTTGGTGTTTTAAAACCGGCATAACCGATCGCACGCAAGATCTCTTTTTTTAGTCCGAATTGCTCAAATGTCTCTTCCAATGGTAGGGCCTCTGCAATTGTCTTTTCTGTTGGTGCTTCTACTGTTTCTGTTGTTTCATTATACATTAATGTTCTCTTTCTGTAAGTAGGACATCTAAGGGTACCTCTAAAGATCCTCGCCATTAGACGCAGGTGTTTAGAGATGCCCTTGGGAAATAAATATTATCTTGGATGAATGATCGTAGAAAATAGTTTAAAAGATGTCCAGTAAATTTTTAAACTTTTAGGAGTTGGCCCACCTGGGCTCTCTAGAGGGTCTATTACTTTGCAGTGTTACCCCATACTTTCGTCTTAGTCAAAAGGCTCAAAAGTTTAAGTAACGGAATTATAGCGAAATAATAACAATTACGATAGGTTATGCAATATTTATTAAGTTTACTTTCAATGGCTGATATAATAGAGATCATATAAGGAACAGTATGCCAACAGATTATTTATACATTTTACTTGCACTTTTTACGTTTATAACGATTGTTTTACTGGTGATGTTTATGCGGAAGTATATGAAGGTCAATGAGTTGGAACTACTCGCCAGAGAGAATGAGGAGAAGCAACGCATCCTGGAAGAGACCATGCAGCAGAGTAGAGAGGAATATGTGAACCTTCTGAAAGAGCACAAAGCGCTCGAAAGTGACAAAAACGCTCTGGAACGCGACTATGCCATTTTACATACCCGTCACGAGGATGCCACATCCGCACATAATGAAAAGATAAAACTGCTCGACGAAGCGAAAGAGACGCTCAAACAGCAGTTCAACCATCTTGCCAATGAGATCTTTGAGTCAAAGACCAAACGTTTCGAAGAGAACTCCCAGGAGCGCCTTAACCTGCTGCTGAAACCGTTCCGCGAGCAGATTACCAATTTTTCAAAACAGACAGAAGAGCGTTTTATTACAGAGAACTCGGAACGGGCCGTTTTGCGCAAAGAGCTCTCGCAGCTGCGTCAGCTTAACGAACAGATCACGCAGGATGCCAAAAACCTGACCAATGCACTCAAAGGTGAGAACAAGACCCAGGGGAACTGGGGGGAGATCGTTCTGGAACGTATTTTGGAGGAGTCCGGTCTGCGTGAGGGAATGGAGTATGAGACCCAGGGGAGCTTTAAAGGCGAAGCGGGCAACACGCTTCGTCCCGATGTCATCATCCATCTGCCACAGCAAAAAGATATCGTCATTGACTCCAAAGTCTCATTGGTCGCTTACGAGCGTTTCATGAGTGCCGAAAGTCCAGCCGAGAAAGAGGCCGCACTTAAAAACCATCTTGCATCCATCAATGCACACATTAAAGGCTTAAGCGAGAAGAAGTACGAAAACCTCGAAGGGGTACATACGCTTGACTTCATCTTACTGTTCATGCCGATAGAGGGGGCATTTCTTCTGGCGCTAGAGCAAGACGGCAGTTTTTTCAGTCGCGCATACGAGAAGAATATTATGATCGTAAGTCCGTCGACACTGCTGGTGACCCTGCGGACGATCGAACATATTTGGCGTACGGAACGTCAGGAACAAAATGCCCAGGAGATCGCAAGACAGGCAGAAAACCTGTATGACAAGTTCGTGATGTTTGTGGATGATCTGAAAAAAATAGGCACGCAGATCATGAAGACGCAAGAGAGTTATGACAGTGCATTCAACAAACTCAGTACCGGTAAAGGTAACTTGCTCAACCGTGTAGAGTCGATGAAAAAACTGGGTCTGAAGCCTAAGAAGAGTCTGCCTGTCTCAGGTGAGGACGATGAAGATTAGACTTTTTGGTGAGCGTTGGACCCTGCGTCTGATCACCATTACGCCGCTTGTTGCTCTGGCGATCATGACGGTCGTCATTACCTCCTTTTATATCGACAAGATGAACTTCTATTTTAAAGCAAATGCAGCACACTATCTTGAAGAATATATATCGGGTGAGAAACAACAAGGCGAAGTCTTTGTCAAAGACATCGATCTGCTGGCCACTTACACGGTAAACCATTTGGACGAGAACATTAAAAAAGAGTTGGACGAGCGACTGGAACTGGCCCACAAAACAGCAGAGTTAATCTACCGAAAGTACCATAAACGACTTACAGAAAAAGCGATCAAAGAACGTATTATTGATGCCTTGAGCGCGATGAGATGGCATGGCGAGAAAAACTATGTTTTTGTAACGGACTATGAAGGCAATACTGTCCTTTCTGCATCGAAAGAGCTTATCAACAAGAACCTTTCAGGATTCCAGGATGCCGATGGAAGGGCGATTGTCCTCGAAGAGATCCAGATGGTTCGTAAGCATGGCGAAGGTTACCTTGAGACACGTTTTAGAGAAGAGACCGGTTTACAGATCATCAAGGTCAAAGACTTTGGCCATTATGAGTGGTTTTTCGGAAGTGGAATCCATAAAGAGCGTGCACTGAAACAAGAGAAAGAAGAACTGCTTGATCTTTTTAAAAGGGCACCGAAAGACCGTTCCGGCTACCTTGCAATCTTCGAAAACAATGTCCCTGTCTTTATCTCTGAAGAAGATGAAAACGAGCTTTCCTCTTCGATGTTGGCAAAGATGCAGGCTCATCTTGAGGAAAAAAATGGCTGGATAGAACTGCCGCAGGAGAATGCGCACATCTATATTCGCTATTTTGCACCCTTTGACTGGCATTTTGTGTATGGGTTTAAAAAGTCCTATTTTGACGCGATGCTCCAAAAACAGCAGAAAAAGATGAAAGACAAATTTGACGATGAAGTGGAGTTTGTTGTCGCTGCCTCAGGATTTATTGCACTGCTTGTCGGCCTTTTGACTTTGATCGTCTCACGTCGGATCATAAAGATTATTCAGGAATATAAACTTGAGCTTGAGGTTCGTGAAGCGGAACTGCGTGAACTCAATTACTCTTTGGAAGAGAAAGTACAAGAAGAGGTGAGGATGCATAGAGAAAAAGAGAAGATGCTGATTCAGCAGTCAAAGATGGCTGCTATGGGGGACATGATCTCGATGATCGCTCATCAATGGCGGCAGCCGCTGAACCAGATGTCGTATATCTTGATGAACATTGATTCCGCCTATGAGTACAAAGAGCTGACCCCTCAATATATGGATGAAAAGATCAAAGAAGGGACACGACTTTTAGAGTATATGTCACATACGATCGATGACTTCAAGAACTTTTTTAAACCGGACAAAGAACGCAGTGAGGAGCAGATAAGTGAGGTATTGGAACATACTGTTTCACTTGTTCAGAAATCGCTGGAGGCGCATAAGATCATATTGCAAAAGGAGGTCAAAAGTGATGCAAGACTGTGGGTCTATAGGAACGAACTGCTGCAGGTCATCTTAAACCTTATCAGCAATGCAAAAGATGCCCTGGTATTTGGTGCAGTCGTTGCCCCAAAGATACACATTAGCCTGGAAGAAGATGATGCGTGTCTGAGCATACGTGTCTGTGACAATGCAGGTGGTGTAGACGAAGCGATACAGGAGAAGATCTTTGAGCCTTATTTTTCAACAAAAGGTGAAAAAAGCGGTACCGGTTTAGGACTCTACATGGCCAAGACCATTGTGGAAGGGCATTTAAACGGTGAGTTGCGTGTTTCCAACAGTGATGAAGGAGCCTGTTTCATCGTTATACTGAAAAAAGAGCCTAGAGACTATAATCGATAACAGCGTCCTCTGTACGTTTTGTCGGTGTCTGCTCATACTCTTCGCCAAAGCGTAGAAGAAAATAGAGCCTAGCCGTTGCACCTTTGTTACTGCCGCCGATGACGGTGTAATAGGTCTCATCACCGACAGTCGTACCGTCATAAGTGCGGTAGTGCTCACCGCCGAACATGGAAACGCCATGATAATCTATATCAGCGCCAAGAGAGACTTTGGGACCCAAGTGGACATTAACGCCGGTCGCTAAGCCCACGCCCAGACCATAGCTGTTCTGACTGCGGATATTTGATGCACTCGAGATATGCTCGTATTGGACGATGACACGGGGTCCTGCCCAAAATCGAACGTATCGTGAATGGTAGACACTGAGACCGAAAGTGTTGACGATACTGTATTTGTGTTTTGACAAACTGCTGCTAAGGAGACGGCTGCTCTCGTCAAGTTCGGCAAGGGAATACTCAAAGTTCAGACGATAACTGAAGTCTTTGTCTTTACCGATATTGGAGTCAAAAACAAACCCCAGACCGGTGCTCGGCTTATAGTCATACGTCGTTTTTTCGAGGTTGACATTGCTGTAGCTGACACGCTCAGTCTCAGAGATGTTGTAGGGAAGCGATACCCCCATTCCGGCAGCGTGGCAGAGAAGAGGCAGTGTGAACGCAAAAGCAGATAAAAGTTTTTTCATCTAAATACGACCACTATTTTACCGGTACTTTTACAGTACCGTCGGGGTTTTGACCGCCAACAACATTTTTTATACGTCCAAGGTAAACCGGGTCACTGTACATGCGTTTGAGGGTGCCGTCGAACATGTCAATATAACGAGTATAAGTACTGCTGATAGTGTGCTCGTTGTAGCCGAGGTTGGTACTGTCTACATACGAAAAGGTGTAGTCATTTGCCGTGTTGGCAACATCGTAGGTGATACTGGAGTGCAAGGTAACCGCTTGGGTCTGTTTATCAGTCTGCATACGGTCGTACTTAATCCGTACATTATTTTTACCGTCATCGGTCAGGATCTGATATTGCTTGTACTTGGCAAGCAACACGATGTTGTCGTGTAGATCTTGTTCACTTTGCGCGGCTGATGCAACTTTGTTGACAGGTGTAGCCGGAACGACTTTCGGCGCACGGCTCCCGCCACAGGCAGAGAATAAAGCAACAGCAGCGATGACAATAAGTGATTGTACGAACTTCATGAAATATCCTTGGGCATGAGTTTCAAACAGTATAAATGGTTTTTCTTGATAGGTTTCTGAAAAATGGCAATGCCGCTGATAGGGTTAAAAAGAAAGCTGTAATAAGAGGATAGGAGAAAAAGAGTGACCTAAAAGGTCACTCTGATGGCATTAAAGACTTTGGTCGACAACGTCCTGGTTTACAGATTGAGGTGTCGGCTTTTGAAATGTTTCACCAAATCGGAAAAGAACGTAGAAGCGGGCAGTCGCACCGGTAGTCCCACCTGAATATGTTCCACTATCACCAAAATCATCATCATAGGCACCACCAGCAGCAGCAAATCGGTAATCAAGATCTGCAGCAAGTGAAACAACACGACCTAAATTTACATTCACACCAACAGCGGGTGCAAAACCAATTTCGTAACCGACACGTGCATAACCATAATCACCTGTATCAAAATCATATGCGATGTTGATTCGAGGCCCAACCCATAGTCTGACTTTTTTTGTGCGCAGTACGCCAAACCCGAATGTGTTGACCAAGTTTACACGTGTCCCAAAACTACAGTCACCTGTGCAAGAAAGACCATTGACAGTATCAATTTCCTGGTTCATAAACTCAAGGCCAAGACGGTAGTTAAACAGTTTGTCTTTACCGATGTTGGTGTCAAAAGCAATACCAAAACCAGCAGCAGGCTCGAACTTGAAATCAAAATCTTGGTCTGTTGCATTATCTGGTGAATCTGTAACTGACATTGTCTGACCGACACTTAACGGGATGTACACGCCCATTCCTGCAGCACTTAGGACCATAGGCATGGTCAGTAAAAGGGACAAGGCCAATTTTTTGAATCTACTCATTTTTCACTCCTGAAATAATTTGTAACACTATACAACATTGTTAATAAGCTTCTATTAAAGCTTTACGTTTTGCGTCATATTCTTTTTGTGTGATCAGCCCGTCTTCGTACAGCTTCTTGATCTTGACCAGTTTAGTTGGAACGTCATCTCCTTGGGGAGGTACTGCTGCTGGGGCAGTGACAGCTTGAGCACTTTTCGGGCGGTGGCCTGTGGATTTGATGTCATTAAGGATGTCGCACATGTACTTTTTCATACCGTCAGCACTGGTCGAGGAGCCTGAAGGCGTCGAAATAGAGATTGAGCCTAGCAGTCCGCTGTCTATTTCGGTGAACATCATGTTCAGCGGAAAAACACGGCCGTCGCGTTTGGTCTCGCTGGCGCTGATGACACCGAGTTCAGGTGTCGAAGAGTTGATAACGAAGCCTTGTGCCATGATCAGTGCCGCAGCTTGGGTAACGGCTTCGTTTTTAAGAATATCATCGATCTGACGATCGGCTTTAAAGACACGTCCGCTCCAAAGGTCACCTTCGATCTTGAAACTATCCTCACAGGTTACAGCCGTTGAGACGGTAGCGGCAGTGCCTGCAACGGTTTCAAAATCGCCCGATTTTAAATTACGGATAATATTGGCCTGGAGTGCTTTGATCAGTTTATTATAGGTGGGGTGAATGGATTTTCCGTCATAACGCATACGTTTTGAGTCGGCATAGTTGATCGTATAAAAGGTTGGTGCGTACTTGATGGCGATCTTGGCCATGTAATCAGACTTGGTGTAGACAGCGCTTAGCTGCCCCTCACTTTCAACTGTGACGCTCCATTGCTGCTCTTTGGCGGCATTGATAATCGCATTTTGCATCTGTTCGCTGCTGACTTTCAAGCTTCTTATAGGCTGGTCAATATTTAAAATGGCATCTGCCTGAAGCGCTTTGGTAAAGAGAATGACTGCAAAGAGCAGTAACAGAGATGTACGTTTCACTTTATTTCCTTATGTTCTAATGTGTGGGATTATATTTGAAGGGAACTTAAGAAGTGCCTAGACTAGGCATTTCAAGAAGCAGGGAATGGTAAAAAGGGGTGCTTTATCAGGCTCTGTAGGCATTTAGCCGATAACCGACACCTGAGACATTCTCGATCGCACCTTCGGGCATTTTTTTCCGAACACCGCGCACAAGTGAACGGATAGCATCCTGCGTCATTCCCTGATACGGCCAGATGGCGTCTTCGATCTCTTCATACGTCAGTGTACGATTGATGTGGTGTGCAAGCAGGTCGATGAAAAGGAGCTCGTTTTTTGTGAGTCTGATTTCCTCTCCTTTACAGATAATAGTTTGCGTATAGGCACTGTAAGAACACTCTTCAGAAAGGTGAATTGAAAATTTATTTTGATCTTCGATCTTTTCGACAGACTGGCTGAGGGCAGCAAGAAGTTTCTCTTTGGTAATGGGCTTGACAAGGTATTTGACAAGGTTGAGTTCAACCGCTTGCATAAGGTAGTCTGTGTCAGTATAGGCTGTTGCGACGATGATCTGAACATCCTGGTCTTTAGAGCGGATATAACGCGCCATATCAAGACCGTTAAGTCGCGGCATACTGATGTCAGTGATGATAATGTCCGGTTTTTCATCGGCCCACACTTTAATGGCTTCTTTGCCATTGCTGGCTTCCAAAACCTCTTTGGCAATTCGCTTTAAGTATTCAACCGCATTTCGGCGGATATCATCTTCGTCTTCGACATAGAGAATCCGGAGATCTTTTAACAGCTCTTGTTGCAATGAACAGCCTTTTGAAATAAAAATGGTTGGCAACTCTAAGCTTGCACTGTAGGTTGTTATGGTGAAATACCACGCTATTAATACGATTTATTATATCATTAGAGGATGAAAAAAGAAAAACAATTAATGACACAGTTTATCTACGAAAAGGTGTGGACCAAAGTCTCTGATGCCGAAGCTATCCGTCTGATCAATGATGAGATGAAAATGAATGAGGGCAAGGAGATGTTGGATTACATTAAAAGTGCAGGGGCCAACGGTAAGGTCATCACTGTGGGTGAATGCCGCTTTAAGTTAGTTGACTGAAAATGAGCAGTGCTTTTCTACGTTATGGTTTAATCAGTGCAATAACCTTTGCACTGCTTTTTTTCCTATTTCGGTACCGCCTTCATTTTGTTGGATTGTGGGCCTACCTTTTTGCACTTAACCTAGTGGGTTTCAGCATGTATGCTGTCGACAAACTGGCTGCAAAACGTGTCTGGTTTCGAGTACCGGAAAGCCTTTTGCAGCTTTTAGCGTTCTTGGGTGCTACACCTGCTGCTATTTTTGCCCAGCAGCTTTTTTGGCATAAGACCACAAAGCGCAGTTTTCAGGTGCTGTTTTGGATGATCGCATTGTTTCAGGTGGCCATTGTCTATGTTGTGGTCTTTACGGATTTTCTCCAAAATGTCTTTTAAAGCAGTGCAGCCGAGTGATCGGAATGATATGACAATACTATATAAAAAGAGATAGCAGAATATGCATACAAACTCGACTAGACCGAAGCTCATTTATAAGCTTACGCTTCTCGTACTCCTCTTCGCGACTTTTTTTCTGATGAGCTATAAGCTCTTTGTGCTTGAATATGAACTGGCGGACCTCATTCCGACAATCGGCTATGATGTCGAGATCAACATGCAAGTCAGCGGTCGGGGTGACAGTATGCTGCTCTCGACATATCTGCCGATCAGCAGTGCCCACCAGCATATTTCCGATGAGCGAAATGAGCCGGATGTCTTTACAACGCAGATCACGGTTGACGGACTCAACAGAATTGCTACGTGGAAGGCGCCCGCAGTCACGGGTTCGCATATCGTTCGCTACCGCTATTTTGTTCAGGCGGAGCATGTTATCTATGATATTGACCGTAACGTCTCTATAGCGGATGACCTTCCCGCGTATCTTCAGCCTTACTTGAAAGAGGAAGAGGGAATTCAGGTCAATGACCCGCTGATCGAGCAGACCCTTGAAGAGCTTTTCAAAGGGAAAGAACCTGACACGTATGAAGCGCTTTACACGATTCACAGCTACCTGCAAAACGAGTTTCAGAACCGAAATTTTTCAGGATTTACAGATGCTCTGACCGCCTTGAAGCTTAAAGAGGCAAGCTGCAATGGAAAAAGCCGCCTCTTTGTCGCGCTGACACGTAAGATGGGACTGCCGTCGCGTCTGGTCGGTGGTCTTATTTTAAAGCAGGGCAGTAAAAAGACTTCGCACCAGTGGGTGGAAGTCTATGTCCGCGGGCACTGGATCCCTTTTGACACGATCAACAACTACTTTGCCGAGATCCCTAAAAATTATCTGAGACTCTATTATGGGGACAAGATGCTGTTTAAGCATACGACCAATATCAATTTTCAGTATCTTTTTCACATCAGCAAAAAGCTGGTACCGCGGAAAGAGATGAAAGAGGCGATGTACGCCTCCCCGTTGAATGCTTACAATATGTACAAGATCTTTGAAAGTATCGGTATTTCGCAAAACCTCCTGAAGATCATTTTGATGATACCGCTGGGTGCATTGGTCGTAGTTATTTTTAGAAATGTCATCGGTTTAGAGACTTTTGGTACTTTTTTACCGGCACTTATTGCCACAGCTTCCCGTGAAACGGGTCTATGGTGGGGCTTGACCGGTTTTCTTTTTATCATTTTAGTCTCTGCTCTGGTGAGAAAGTTTTTAAACTACCTGCAACTGTTGCATTCGCCAAAGATGGCGATCATGCTCACCGTCGTCGTCATCTCGATGTTGCTGATGACGGTCTTTGCCGTACAGACCTCACTGTTTGATCTTGCGCATATTTCGCTCTTTCCAATTGCTATTTTGGCGATTACGGCCGAGCGTTTTGCCATCATTCAGGAAGAGCAGGGCTTTTACAAGGCCATGCGTATTTCATTCTTTACGGCCATTGTCATTATCGCAGCGTATGCAGTGATGAGTTCGCTCTTTATGATGAGTCTGATCATCGCTTTTCCGGAGTTACTGCTTTTCTTGATCGTATTGAACCTCTGGTTGGGAAAATGGGTCGGCATGCGACTTTCGGAATTTATCCGTTTTCGTAAATTGATTTTTAGAACGGAGCCATGATGAAGCTGAAAAAGTGGTATTCTGATATGAAGACCTATATGGAGAACGGGCATAAAGTCTTGGGTATGAATCGACGGAATCTGGAGTATATCTATCCGAACAACAAACGCCGATATTTTGACTATGCCAATAATAAACTACTGACCAAACAGGTGCTTTCTGAGGCCGGTATTGACGTGCCTAAGACATTTTTGGCTATCAGCTATTTTTATGAATTGGTGGAGCTGGAAAAAGTGCTGCACCAATACACGAGTTTTGTGATCAAACCTGCTTCGGGCAGCGGCGGCAACGGTATTATGGTGATCAGTGACCGTCAAGACGATACCTGGATATCGGTGAGTGGCAAGGTCTATACCTTTGAGGATATTAAAAAACATATAGCGGACATTGTTTTTGGGGTCTATTCATTCAGTATGAATGATACGGCAATCATCGAAGAGCGCATCGTACAAAATGATCTGATAACGAGGTTGAGCCCGCAAGGTTTGGCCGACATCAGGGTCATTACTTTTAGAGGCGAAAATGTCAAGGCGATGCTCCGCATTGCGACCATTGCGTCTGAGGGCAGGGCTAACCTGCACCAGGGAGGTATCGGTGTTGCAATCGACCTTGAAACAGGTCGCACTTTTTCGGCGCAGATAAAAGGGGAGAATATTTCACATCATCCCGACACGGGCGTGTCTCTTTTGGATGTTGAGATCCCCTTGTGGGAAACGTTACTGCGATTGAGTGAAGCGACATCAAAAGTGATTCCTTTGGAGTACCTCGGAATCGATATCGCGCTCAGCAAGAAGGGACCGGTAGTGTTAGAAGTAAACGCACGACCGGGTATCGAGATTCAAAATATATGCCAAGATGGGATGCGTGATGCGCTTTTCAATATTGATGAAAGGAACAGCTGATGCGATTGAATCTGCCTAAGATCACGGAGAGTGTCATTCCTGTTATCTTGTTGTTGAGTGCAATATTTTTTCTTTTACTATTTGTGCAGTTTCGTGCGAGTGAAGATGCTGAACAGGCTCAACACATCCATATTACTGCACAAACCTCGGCCCAGAATATCCCGGAAAAAGAAAAAAGCAGTGTTGTTGAAGAAGATTTCAGTGATGATCCGCGTATCGTTGAAGCGCAGAAAATGATCAAGAAAGGGCTGTTGGCAGAAGCCGAAAACATCTATTTCGGAATTTTGGCGAAAAAGCCGTCTGCTCAGATCCACAACTGGCTCGGTATGCTGTATCTTAAAGAAAAGAAATATAACAAGGCGGTCGTCTCATTCTCAAATGCATTGAAACTCAATAAAATGTACTATAAAGCCCGATATAACCGTGCAATTGCCTATAGTGCTTTAAATGAGTTTGACAAAGCTGTTGCCGATTATAAAGGGGTGATCAAATCTTTCGAGACCCATGCAAAGAGCCATTTTAATCTTGGACTGCTCTATTATAATCATCAAGACTATATGAAAGCCAAACAGGAATTTGAGAGGACAGCGGCATTGAGTACCGGCGACATTAAAGTGAAAGCACTTCATATGTTGGGACAATGTTATGTCAATATGACACCGCAAAACAAGGATGAGGCTGTTGCTGCCTTTACAGCTGCAATTCGACTGAAGCCAAATCATATCGCTTCACGTTTGAGCCTTATCGGACTGGAGTATCCTAAAGACGAAGAGGGGTATACAAAACGTCTGGACGCATTGGAACGTTTACTGATACTTGAGCCTGAGAACATCGAGATCTATCGAGCCATGTCTGAGGTCTATCTGGCGCAGAACAATACAACGCTGGCGTTAAGACAGTTACAAAAAGCACGTTTGCATGAACCCGACAACATCGACCTTCAATTCGAAGTCGTCAGACTGTTGATGCATTTGAAACAAGACCAGGAAGCGATTGCAACGCTGGAAAATATTTTAACGGTTGATCCGGTGAACAGTGCAGTCTATTTTTTATTGGGGGAGTTGTATTCCAGAGCGGGAAACTATGAGAGTGCTATGGAGTCGTACAACAAAGTTCTTCTCATAGAGAAGGAGGGTTCAGCTGAACTTTGGAACAGTATGGGACTGCTGTATGTAAAGCTTGAACGTTTTGATGAGGCCGAAAAAGCCTTCAAAAAAGCCTTGAAGATGCAAAGTAAATATGCAGAGGTGTATTACAATCTCGGTGTGTTGTCATTGACCAAAAATGCATTGGACGAGGCAGAAACATATTTGCAAAAAGCCATAGAACTTCGCCCAGAATATCAGGCAGCTTATAATAAACTTGCCACGATCTTCAGGGAAAAAGGAGAGACCAAAAAAGCGGTCGATGCCTATTTGAAAGTCCTTTCGATCAGTCCGGACCAGGCAGATGTGAAATTGAACCTGGGGGTCTGTTATACAAAATTGAAAGAGTATAAGAAAGCACAGGCCCTCTACGAAGAGATCCTTGAAACAGAGAGCGGTTACTTCTCGGCCTGGTTGAACCTTGGTGAGGTCTATTACCGTTTAAAAGAGTATGACCGTTCGCTGGAAGCACTTGAAAAAGCGATGCGCCTGGATCCTGAAGAAGAGAAAGTATACAGGGCTCTGGCCAAAAACTACAGTGCTATGAAAAAACATGACAAAGCGATTGAGATTCTTAACCAATTGCTAGAACAAAACCCATCCGATATCACAACGCGCCTGGCCTATGCCAGGTCTTATTACCGTGCGAAAAAATTCGATATTGCACTCAAAGAATACAAAAAAGTTTTAAGTCTAAGCCCTGAAAACAGCACTGCAAAAAAGATGATAGAAAAAATTGAGCAGGAACAACAAATGACCAAATAGAAATTGAGTAGCTCTAAACCTCCTCAGATACGATTATTCACTTCCGTTACAGGCGCTGCTTGTTAAGCAGTGTCGTACGAATGTAACCCTTACGTAATACAACAATGGCAAAATAGAGAGATGAATAACTATAAAGTAAAATTATGTCTAAAGGGGTGAAGAGCTCCAGCTATCTCTATAGAAGTGCCCTGGTAGCGCTCACTTTTACATCTTTTTTTTTAATCATCTATAAACTGTTTGTCCTCGATTATGAACTTGCAGACCTGATACCGACAGTTGGATATGATGTTGAGGTCAACATGCAAGTCAACGGTCACGGCGATGCAATCTCTCTTTCAACTTACCTGCCCATAAGTTCAATACATCAAAGTATCTCAAGTGAGCGAAACGCACCGGACATTTTTACGACTGAGATTGCTGTTGAAGGTTTGAACCGTATTGTCTCATGGAAGGCACCATCCGTGTCCGGTACGCACATCGTCCGCTATAATTATTTTGTAGAGACGGAACATCATATCTATCTGTTAGAAAAGGGCATTCCGATACAAAAGGTGCCAGGCTATCTTCGAGGATATCTGGAGCCTGAAGAGGGTATTCAGGTCAATGATCCTCTAATAGCGGCGACGATTCATAAACTCTTCGGTGATAAAAAGCCGGACACTTATGAGGCACTAAGAACGATACATGACTACCTGCAGAATGAATTTGCGAACCGGAACTTCTCCGGCTATACCGATGCGCTGACCGCTCTGAAACTACAGGAAGCAAGCTGTAACGGAAAAAGCCGTCTTTTTGTTGCATTGGCCCGGAAAGTGGGCCTTCCTTCCCGCCTTGTCGGGGGACTTGTCCTTCAGCAAGGGAGCAAAAAGACCTCGCATCAGTGGGTGGAGGTTTATGTCCTTGGACACTGGATTCCCTTCGATACCATCAATAACCATTTTGCTGAGATACCGAAAAACTATCTGCGGCTTTACTATGGCGACAAGGTGCTTTTTAAGCACAGCGCAAATATCAATTTTCAGTATCTTTTCCATGTGACAAAAAAACTGGTACCGCGTAAAGAACTCAAAGAAACGATGTACGCGTCACCGCTCAATGCCTTCAATCTGTACAAAATCTTCGAGAGCATCGGGATCTCGCAGAACCTCCTAAAGATCATTCTGATGATACCGCTCGGCGCACTGGTCGTTGTTATCTTTAGAAATATCATTGGATTGGAAACATTCGGGACCTTCCTGCCGGCACTGATAGCTACAGCAGCACGGGAGACCGGGCTATGGTGGGGTCTTCTTGGATTCGTCTTCATTATCTTTCTTGCCGCAATGGTCCGAAAAATATTGGATCATATGCAGCTTCTGCATTCGCCAAAAATGGCGATTATGCTGACGGTCGTCGTCATCGCGATGTTGCTGATGACTGTCTTTGCAGTGCAATCCTCACTGTTTGACCTTGCCCACATCTCACTTTTCCCGATTGCAATCCTGGCAATAACGGCAGAGCGTTTTGCTATTGTTCAGGAGGAGAACGGTTTGCTTAAAGCGCTGCGTATCTCCTTTTTTACGGCGGTAGTGATCATTGCTGCTTATGCGGTGATGAGTGCACTTTTCATGCAAAGTCTCATCATCGCATTTCCGGAACTGCTGCTTTTTTTGATCGTTTTGAATCTCTGGCTTGGTAAATGGGTGGGGATGCGTCTCTCCGAGTTCATCCGTTTTCGTAAGTTGATCTTTAAGGCTCAAAGATGAGTCGCATCGTGCATAAATTGACTGAGAGTATTGTGCCGGTGCTGCTTCTTTTGGGAGGTATCTTTATTGTTCTTCTTTTTGTCGAATATCGTGCCAGTCAGGATACCGAGCGTGCCAAATATATTGAAGTCTCGCTTCAGGCATCGGTAGAGAGTATGGCAGAGAATGACATGAACGCGGTTGTCGAGATCGACTACAGTGAGGACCCTCGGATTCTCGAAGCCCAGGACCTGATAAAAGAAGAGAAATTTGAAAAAGCAGAACGGATATATTTTAGTATCCTTGCGAAAGAGCCTTCGGCACAGATCCATAATTGGCTGGGAGTTCTCTACCTCAAGCAGGAAAAATATAACCAGGCGATCGTCTCTTTTTCCAGTGCGCTTAAGATCGACTCGAACAACTACAGAGCACATTACAACAGAGCCTTGGCTTATAGTGCTTTAGATGAATTTGACAAGGCCGTTCGTGATTACAGATCGGTCATAAAGCGTTTTGATGCCCACGTCAAAAGCCACTTTAATCTTGGGTTACTTTTTTATAAAAACAAAAATTACGATGCTGCGGTAGAGGAGTTTAAGAGAACGGTTTCGCTAAGCAGTGGCGAGACAAAGGTCAAGGCATTTTATCTCCTGGGTAAAAGTTACACCAGGACGAATCCCAAACAGACTGAGATGGCAACAGCGGCCTATAATGAGGCGATTCGCTTGAAACCAGATCATATTGCATCGCGTTTAGCGCTCATTGATCTGGAATATTCGAACAATGCTGCGTCACATGAACAGAAACTTAAAGCGTTGGAGGCGTTGTTGCAGTTGGCCCCGGCCAATATTTCGATTTATCGTGCCATCGCGGATGTCTATAGGGATTTGAAAAAGTATAACCTTGCGCTAAGAAATCTAAAAGAGGCGCTGCTTCATGAGCCGAACAGTATTGCACTGCAGTTTGAGGTGGCGGAAGGGTTGATGCGTCTCAATCAGATACAGGCAGCTGTGGCACAGGTACAGGAGATATTATCGATTGAGCCAAAAAGTACAAAAGCCTATTTTTTACTCGGACGACTCCATTATATCGAGGGCGATTATGCGGCGTCTCGTCTCGCGTATCAACAACTCTTAACGTTGAAACCGAAGGGGTCACCGGAACTGTGGTACAACCTCGGCCTTCTTAACGCAAAAATGCAAGAGTACAGTGCGGCTGAGACATCGTATCGAAACGCACTTCGTATGCGCAGCAACTATCCCGAATGCCATTACAATCTTGGGCTTATTGCATTGAAACAGAAAAATAATGCAGGTGCGATAGATGATTTTGAGCAGGCTCTAAAACTGCGACCGGACTACTATCAGGCCTATTATAATCTTGCAATAGTCTATACCAGGCTGGGGCGGGAACAGGAGGCGATCGATGCGTATCAAAAAGTGCTGCAGATCAAACCGGACTATGTGACGGCCAGGTTGAACCTTGCTGTCCGTTACACCAAGATAAAAGCGTATGCGAAAGCAGAGCAGATATATGTGGAGGTATTGGAGGAGGATGACAGCTATTTTACGGCCTGGTTCAACCTTGGGCTGGTTCATTACCAACAGAAACAGTACCGGCAGTCACTCGAAGCACTGGAAAAGGCAGTGGCGCTTGACCCCGAAAATGTGAAAGCATACCGGGCGCTGGCAAAGAGCTATAGTGCGTTGAGTTTGCATGATAAAGCGAACACCATTTTGCAGGAGTTGCTGGACAAGAACCCTTCCGATGTCAAGACACGGTTGGCGTATGCCCGTTCGTACTACCGTGCCAAAAAACATAACACCGCTTTTCGCGAGTACAAGAAGGTCCTGAAACTGGACCCCCACAATGCAGTCGCCAAGAAGATGATCGGAAAAATTCAAATCGAAAAAAGGAAAATAAGTGTACAGAAACAGAGTATGTAAAGGATCGGCGGTACTGCTGATGGTCGCCGTACTGGCGCAGACAGCTGCCGCGCAAAGTGAGGATGAGGGTTTCTCTGCATTCCAGGAGAAGGTAATAGTCAAGAAGAAGAAAAAAAAGAAAAAGATAGAAAAACATCTTTTTGACGGTTATGCGGCAACGGGGCTCGGTTATGACAGCAACCCTTATCTGAGTCCGTCGAGCCCCTATATTGATTACAGTGCTGATAAAACGGGTAATACGGTTGTCAACCCAAATGTACAGTCAGGAATGTTCCTTCCGCTTTTATTGCGGGGTGATTACGAATACCGTTATTCACAGGATGTGCGTTTGCTCTCAGAGGTGAAGTTCAGCGGTAAATACTTTACCGACAGTGCGCTAAAAAATGCAGATCAGTACAGTTCCGAACTCTCCGGAGGGGTCCGTTTCCGGTTCAACAAATACAAGCGCGAGATCAACCAGGTTGATCTGAAGGCCTTTGTCGGCAACGTCTACGAAATCTATGTCGACCATGACGACGGTCTACCCAAAGTGACTGCAAGCGGGGACCAGTCAAACCGGTACCAGTATAAAATGGCGGGCGCCGAGGCAACCTATAAATATGACTTCCGAAAGGCCGATTTCAAGATACGCGGACGATACGAACACCGAAATTATGAGGACCCCGACACCTGGGCCACTCTTGATCAGACCTATATCCGTCTGAAATTCCAGGGCGGTTATCAGTTGACGAAGAAGCTGCATCTGGGTGCTTACTATGAGTTCAGAATGCGCGATTATATTGAGCGAAAATCCTATCAGATCGATTCGACAGGTAGTATTGACTTAGTAGGACCGGCGGGCGTGAATTACTACTATAACGATCTTAAATTTTTTGGCAACTATCGTTTGACCAAAAACTATCGAATGAAGCTCAATTATCTTGTCTCTGTCCGAAATGATGATAACCAGGGCTATAATGACTACCTATACCAAAGTGTTACATGGGCCAATAAATATCGTTTCAATAAGCAGCTGCGTGCTGCACTGAAATTAAACTACCATCTGTACGATTATAAAAATGCGTATGCTTACAATCAGTTGACGACCTTGGATAAGCTTGAATCTTCCGGGTATAAAGTGTTTCTGAATGTCAAATACAAGTTTACTGAGAGCTGGATTGCCGACACGAATATTCTCTATGATCACGAGTATTCAACTGATAAGCGATACTCCTACGACGAGACGATTGCGATGGCAATGCTGAAATATCGTTTTTAAATGGTACCAAAGTGTGCCTTTATGGCATTTTCCCATACGGTATAACCTTTTGCTGTCAGATGAACACCATCACTGCTTAGCTCTTTTTTTAAGCCGCCGTTGCTCTCAGACATCGGCGTATAAAGGTCGATATAACGAAATCCCCTCGCGTTACTCTCTTGTTTTAGAAAGTGGTTCACTAAGATCACTTTTTCATTGATCATGGTCGTTTGTGCATTGGCAGATACCGGTAGCAGT
>JBFEJN010000009.1:0-45024 GCA_041553195.1 Sulfurimonadaceae bacterium | reverse complement strand
GTCCACAAAAGTGGTCAGTTGCAAAATACACAAAAAAGTATTAAAGATGATCATGGTGTCATTATGGTCACACATTCAAATGGAAATCTATTTGCTAAAGAAACAATTCCAAGATTACCGTAAGCTTTAAGAATTACTTCGATACTATACCAATACATAAAAAAACAGGAAATAATATGTTAAAACAAATAAGTCTGATAACAATCGTAGCACTGTCAACGATGATCTTCATGAGCGGGTGCAGTGAGAGTGATGGAAATTCAACAAGTACATGGACACCGGACACAGAAGTTCTTGTCATTCAAGGTCATACCTTGCCACCTGAACCTGACCCGGCCATTAACAATGCAACTCTTCTTGGTGTTGACAGTAATGACAATGGGGTTCGTGACGATGTAGAGAGATGGATATATAAGACGTATGATACACATATACCTTGTATAGAAAAAGAGATCAATGTTACTTTACCAAGTGGCAAAGTGATACAAGCGTATGAAGATGTCTGCGAAGATAAACCCGTTGCCTATCACCAGATCGTCAGAGAGATCGCCATGCAAGGGGCGAGAGCGGCCCAGATCATTATTCAGGAACCTGAGAAGGCTAGGGAAAATAGACAATATATACGTGCTGCGGTCCTTTGTAATGTATATTTTGAGATATATGCAGAAAAGTTTGGTGAACCAAAATTAATAGATCATCCTGTAATAGGAGATGAACTTGATGGTATTCAGTTTAATACAGTGGAACGAGCACGAGCCTATGCAAAATATAATTTTGCCTTGAGCGGTGGGGTTTACTCTGCCAATGAGACACCCAAAGAGATGCGAGAGGCTTGTGATTTTAATGTTGATGAACTACTAGGTAAGTAGAGATGAATAAGTTTTTTATTCTCATTATCTTTTTAAGCTCTTCACTGTTTGCAGTTATAGATGAACGAAAAAGTGATATCTATTATGGAAATGGGATTATGACGACAGAAATAGAAGCACAGCTTTCTTTGGATCGGGTTGGAATTACACCCCAGGGGTTGAATCTCCAACGCCTAATTCCGTGATTGTGATTATATTTTCTTCTTCAAAACCCCGTATATCTTCGCCATCATCGGTGTCGGCAGACGCAGGTGTTTGCCTTCGCGGACAATGTAGCCGCAGAGGGTCTCCAGCTCTGTTTTCGCGCCGTTTTGAAAGTCCAGGTGCATGGAACTGCTGGCATCTTCGGGTAATGACGCAGCAGTCTCGAGTGTTTTTTCGACCTCATCTTTGATCGCTATGCCTTTAGCCTCAGCCACATCGGCAATCTCATGTAAAAGAGTGTCGGCCCAGTTCTTGTGGAGTTCGTAGACCTTGCGCATCGTGGTGTCAAAATAGCTCGTGAGTGCCGCAAAGGCACTGATAAAAAGGTATTTCTTCCAGATCGCCTCTTCGATGTTTTCCGGCGTTTTGTACCGCAGTCCCGCTTTCTCAAAAAGCGCTGCCACCGCTGCCGTTTCGGCCGGGTACTCTTTTGCCCCGAAAAGTGCGGCGAAGACCTTTCCTTTTTTCACGATGACACCGTCGGCCTCTTTGTGCGCCAAAATGTAAACGGCCCCGTGCAGCACTTTGGCATTCACAAGTGACTCGATCTGCTCTTTGTGCTCGACCCCGTTGGCAAAGGGAAGCACAATGGTGGACGGTGTGATGTTCTCTGAGAGTTCGGCAAGAACGTTCTCAATGTCATAACTTTTCACGCAGAGCAGCAGCAGGTTGATCTCGCCTTGGAGCTCTTGGGCCGTTACGACCTTGTCCGGGCGGGCGGTCATCTCACCCTCGTCTGTCTTGACCAACAGACCGTTCTTTCTAATAGCCTCGGCGTGTGCCCCTCTGGCAAGAAAGACCACTTCGTCATTTAATGCACAGAGATGTGCCCCTATATAACCGCCGACACCGCCGATACCTGCTACCACTATTCGCATACTTGTTCCTTTTTGACGAAAAAATCATATGGTTCAATTGACTAAAATCGTCATTTTATATATT
The DNA here is from genome assembly GCA_041553195.1 of Sulfurimonadaceae bacterium. GTDB lineage: Bacteria > Campylobacterota > Campylobacteria > Campylobacterales > Sulfurimonadaceae > Sulfonitrofixus. The sequence continues at coordinate 43,009 of JBFEJN010000009.1, read as the reverse complement.
ATTTTAATAATAATTTTTATAATATGTACAAATGTATAATTCTAGGTATCTCTAAAAACCCTATATTAGGATTGTAACATAGGAGTCGTAATGTCAAGTCGTAAAAAAGTTCTTGTCCTTGGTGGCGGTTTTGCCGGTGTCGATGCTGCCGGTCATCTCTCTAAAGCAGGCTATGGTGTCACGCTGGTCAGTGACCGTGACTATTTTTACATCTACCCGACCTCTATCTGGATCCCGACGCGCGAAGTCGGTTTCAAAGATGTCTGCGTCGACCTCAAAGAGCTGCAGAAAGCCCACGGTTTTGACCTTCTTGTCGACGGTGTCACCTCCATCGCCGCCAAAGAGAACCGGGTCACGCTTGCCTCGGGCAAGGTCATCGACGACTACGACTACCTTGTCGTCGCCATGGGTGCCCACAAGATGAAACACCCGGGCATCGAGAACACCCTCTCTATCTGCGGCGCACCGGAGCACTCTATTGCTATCGCCGAAACACTCGACAAACTGGTCGAAAAAGGGAGCGGCAAGATCGCTTTCGGTTTCGGCGGCAACCCCAAAGACACCTCTGCCGTGCGCGGCGGACCGGGCTTTGAGCTTATGTTCAACGTCCACAACATGTTGACGAAAAAAGGGATCCGCGACAACTTCGAGCTCACCTTCTTTGCCCCGATGCCAAAACCGGGCGCACGCATGGGCGAGCAGGCCCTCGCTATGATGGACAAGATGTTCACAAACCTGAAACTCAAAAAACAGTTCGGCAAAAAGATCAAACGTTTTGAGCAAGACGGCGTGGTCTTCGAAGACGACAGCAAGCTCGAATCCGACTTTACCATGTTTATCCCTGCCGGTGCAGGCCATGAGGTCGTTGTCAACTCCGACCTGCCGACCAGCGAGGCCGGTTTTGTCACCATCAACGATTTTTGTGAAGTCACCATAGACGGCCAGCTCAGCAACGTTTTCGCCGTTGGCGACACGGCAGCCTTAGAAGGCCCGGACTGGCGAGCGAAGCAGGGCCACGTTGCCGAGGTCATGGCGAAGAATGTTGCCTACAACATCCAACAGCGCGACAAGAACTCGAGTGCGCGCAAAGGGTATCAGGAGCACCTCAACATTCTCTGTGTCATGGACACCGGTAACGGTGCCGGCTTCGTCTACAGAGACGATAAACACGCCTTTATGTTCCCGATGCCGGTCATCGGCCACCTTATGAAAAAAGGGTGGGGCTGGTACTGCCGCAACTCCAAACTGTGTAAAATCCCCCGACTTCCAGGCTTATAAACCAGGGAAAATCCCTTCAGTGAAAACTGAAGGCGCTCCACTTTACCAACGAAACCGTAACAAAGAGCGTTGCGACCAACCGACTCACCCTCCTGTAATCAACAGCAGCACAAAAAGTAATCACGCCGTAATCAATCCCGATTACAATTCTTTCATCACATCATGAGGAAGAACTCTATGTCCAAACGGTTACAAATAACGCCTAAAAGAGAGAAACTGAGTGCTCTCGAAAGAGTGCTGTTAAAAAAAATGAAGCGGTCCGTAAAAAGTGCTTGGATGTTAGAGCCTCTCAACTACCGATAAGGGACTACCGTGCCGAAACTGTTTGAACACTGCAGACGAACATGCCGCCTGTACCCCTCTCATTTGTTCTACGGTGAGAAGTGCCACGAAAAAACAAGGGTTCCGAAACTGTCATAATCTCTCTGCGTTTTGTATTCGAGACTATGATGGGTCCGCAAGTAGTCTATACTGAGATTTCGATAGCGGGCAGAGAGACCGTAACCCCAGTAGCCGACCAGATAGTTTTTGTCTACCGAGTGGCTCTCTTCAAAGGTATTGCCATCGAGAAAAATATCTCTCAGTACGACACTCCCCCCTGTCGAGAGATTGATGTAAAAGCTCCATGGAGAGAGGATCGGGAAACACTGCTTTGATTTTACAGGTATTGCATTCATCCCACCCTCATCAATAAATGTCGTTCCGAAATCAGCCGGAATATTCCAACCTATGCGCACTACCGCACCAATATCGCCTTTTATGGCAACATTACCGAATTCGCCCCCCGCATAAGGAATAATCGTCGACTCTAAACCCCATATGGGTTTCGGTACAAATCGCCATTTATGCTGATAGTTGAGTTGCAGGCCCAGCTCGTTTTCAAGCTGATTGTCCCACCCCTGCGGAGGTGGAGAGCCGATACTGCTGTGAATATATTTTTGCACCGCCTCCATCTGCGAAGCATCACCGACGATCCCGATCTGAAATGCCAGTGCATCCAGATGCTTTTCAGAGCTCTGATAGAGAGCCGTCTCAAAGTAGAGCCATCCCGCATAGGGTCTGTCCTCTTCGATCAACTCTTTACTCTCAAGATTTTCAGGCGTAAAGATCTGCTGGGTCACTGAAAAAGAGATAAAGTGATCACGCGGTAAATCGGTATAAGGAATATACAGCCATGAATCTCTTGTGTCGGGACGGTGCATCAACACACCGAGTCTGGAACCGTCCGTGTAGCCTCTGTCTGTCCGAATATCTGCATCGTTTTCAAAATAGAAGCTGAGACGTTCAAACTCCCAGCTGTCATCTTGCGCGTTTAAACAAGTGCCGATAAGAAGAAGCAGGATCAGGTATTTCATCGTAAATTCGATAGTAGCATAATTTAGGATGAGAAGAGATAAGAGACAATAACGCTTCCAATACTGTGAACACTTTTACCATTGTCAAACTGTTTGGAGTGATAGGTCTGAAAATAGTCAAGATTAAAGTTTTTATAGCGTCCTGAAATACCGAAACTGCCATAGATCCTGGCATATTTTTTGTCCACAGAATGACTGTCACTAAAGGTGTTCCCATCCAAAAAGATGTCTCTTGCGACCACAGTTCCTCCTGCAGCGAACTGAAAATTCAGACTCCATGATTTTGAGGTCTCGATAAGACATTTCGTACGAATAGGTATACCGTTCTCACCCCCTTCGTCGATCGAACTTGAACCGAAATCTTCGGGTATATTCCATCCGAAACGCACCTGCATCCCGGCATTTGCATTGATCGCGACATTGCCGAACTCACCGCCTATATAAGGAATGACACTGCTTTCAACACCCCACACCGGCTCCGGGACAAAACGCCATTTGTGCTGATAATTCAACTGCAGCCCGACTTCGTTGTTGAGCTGGTTGTCCCACCCCTGCGCTATTTCGGACCCAAGTTTTTCATGAATATAGTGCTGCAGCTGTTCCATGCCTGACGCCGGTCCAACGATACCCAGCTGCAGGCTCAGTGAATCAAGATGATGGGCTGAACTTGCATGCAGGCCCATTTCAACATAGAGCCAGCCGGCATAGGGTCTGTCGTATTCTATGAGTTCGCTTTCATTCAGGTCATTGGGTGTAAACATCTGCTGTGTCAATGAAAAAGAGATAAAATGCGTACGATCCAACCCCTCGATGAATGGAATGTTCAACCACTCATCCTCTGCACCAGGACGATGCAGCAGGACCGACAGACGTGAACCGTCACTGTAGTCACTGTCCGTGCTGGAGAAGATGTCATTTTCAAAATAGTAGTTGACCCGTTCAAAAGCCCAGTCGCCCTCTTCGGCACCAAGCAAGGTCATAAAAAATAAAAAGGTCATCAGCAGTTTCATGACTCGAGTTTATCATAAAACCCGCTGATTGAGTATGCTGTAATGTAGAGACACTTGCCGCAGTCATAATGCCTGAAAATATGGAAGCGATGTTTGGCTGCATTCACCTGATGTTCCCCTTTGCGACATTGACACTAAACAAGTCCAATGGCCCATACTTAAAGTGCCCCTAGAAAATTTGCGTTAAAGACCCTTCTCACCCTGTTTTATGCTCCATTTTGTTAAAATAAAAAACTAAATCAGATCAACATTTGTGAAATACGCTTTACGAAGTCTCTTTCAAAAATGTTATCAATTCCGAAGAAATGAGCACTATGACAGTCAAACAACAGATCCTAGAAACAATCACAAAACGACCGTTGATCATCGATGGCGCGATGGGGACGCAGCTGCAAGCCAAAGACGACCAGATATCTGCAGAGGCGTGGGAGGGCAAGGAGGGGTGTAACGAACTTCTTAATGTCACGGCGCCCGAGGTTCTAGAGAGTATTTTCAGTGCCTATCTTACCGCCGGTGCCGACCTTGTAACAACCAACACTTTCGGTGCCTTTGACTGGGTCCTCGACGAGTACCAGATCGGTGATCGCGCCTATGAGCTCTCTAAAGCGGGGGCAGAGGTCGTTAAAAAGATGTGTGAGCAATTCAGTACTCCGGAGCAGCCGCGCTATGTACTGGGTTCGATCGGACCGGGGACCAAACTGCCGTCGCTTGGGCACATGCATTATGACGACATGCTTTCGGGCTACACCACCTGTGCGCTCGGTCTTATTGACGGAGGCGCCGACCTCTTCCTGCTCGAGACCTGCCAGGACCCCTTGCAGATCAAAGCCGCCCTTCACGCCTGTGAGGCGGCCAACAAAGAGCGCGGAACGGAACTGCCTGTCATGGTCTCCGTCACCATTGAACTTGCCGGCAGCATGCTGATCGGGACCGATGCCCAGACCATTGCGACCATCCTTGAACCGTTCGACATTTTATCGCTCGGCTTTAACTGTGGAACAGGACCGGAACAGGTCTTAAAGCATGTCAAGACACTCTCTGAGGTCTGGGGCAAACCCATCTCCGTTCATGCCAATGCAGGCCTCCCGCAAAACCGCGGCGGCTACAGCTACTACCCGATGGGGCCCGATGAGTTTGCCGACAAACAGGAGGCTTTCCTAGCCTTCGACGGCGTCTCTTTCCTCGGCGGCTGTTGCGGGACGACACCGCAGCATATCCGCGCCTTGACCAACCGTGTCAGCTCCATTGTCCCTAAACCGGCTTCGGGTTCACAGCCGACCGCACTGGCATCGCTCTTTAGCAGCGTGCCGCTTGTTCAGGACCCTGCACCGCTGCTTATCGGTGAGCGCTCCAATGCGACCGGCTCGAAAGCCTTCAGGGAACTTCTTCTGGCCGAAGATTATGAAGGCACCCTTAGCGTTGCCCAGCAGCAGGTGCGTGCCGGTGCCCATGCCATCGACCTCTCCGTCGGTTTTGCAGGACGTGACGAAACCAAAGACATGAACGCCGTCGCGGCACTTTATGCCCAAAAGATCCCGCTGCCGCTGATGGTCGACTCCACACAGACCTTGGGTATTGAGACCGCACTCAAGCTCATCGGTGGAAAACCGATCATCAACTCGGTCAACCTCGAAGACGGCATCGAAAAGTTTGATGCCGTCTGCTCCCTGGCCAAGAAATTCGGGGCCTCGCTCGTCTGTCTGACCATTGACGAGGTAGGGATGGCTAAAACCGTCGAACGAAAGATCGAGATCGCCGAACGTATTTACGAACTGGCTACCAAAAAGCACGGTCTTAAGCCCGAAGATCTTGTCTTCGACCTCTTGACCTTTACGGTCGGTTCAGGTGACGAAGAGTACCGCGACGCTGCTGTTCAGACCATCGAAGCGATCCGCGAGCTCACCAAACGGCACCCGGAAGTCGGCACGACCCTTGGTCTATCCAACATCTCGTTCGGACTCGACAAAGACGCGCGTCCCTACCTGAACACCATCTTTTTGAACCACTGTATCGACGCCGGTCTCAGTACCGTTATTATCAACGTCAAACACATTATCCCCAACAACAAGATCAGCGACGAAGAGCGTGAGGTCTGTAATAACCTCCTCTTCGACACCAAACCTGACGGTGCGGCTCTCTTTGAGTTCATCGACTATTTTGACAAAAATGCAAAAGCCAGCAGTGATGAAGTCGACGAGGCCTACCTGGCCATGAGCGATGAAGAGAAGATCGCCAAACTGCTTATGGACGGCGACAAAGACCGTATGATCCCGCTTGTGGAAGAGGCGCGTCACCACATCAAACCGGAGGTCATCGTCAACGAGATCCTCATCGACGCCATGAAAGTGGTCGGAGAGCTTTTCGGTTCAGGCCAGATGCAGCTCCCATTTGTACTCCAAAGTGCCGAGACCATGAAAAAAACGGTGGACCATCTCAACCCGTACCTGCCTAAGATCGATAAACAGGTCGACACGACTCTTGTCCTTGGAACCGTTCGGGGCGATGTCCATGATGTCGGCAAGAACCTGGTCGATATTATTCTCTCCAACAACGGCTACAAGGTCATCAACCTCGGTATTAAAGTCCCGTTGGAAAATTTCTTGGAGACGCTTAAAACATCGAATGCCCAGGCCATCGGTATGAGCGGTCTGCTGGTCAAATCGACACAGGTCATGAAAGAGAATCTCGATGCCATGAAAGAGGCGGGAATTACCATCCCTATTCTACTCGGCGGCGCGGCACTGACCCGTTCGTTCATAGACGACTTCTGCCGCCCTGCTTATGACGGTCCGATCTTCTACTGTAAAGATGCCTTCGACGGCGTCACTGCGATGAGCCGTATTGAGGCGGGCAACTTTGACACCGACCTACACGGTAAAGAGAAAGAGAAAAAAGAGAAAGTCGCAAAAGAGAACGTGGTCATACCGCCGTTTGAAGAGCTGGAGATGCCTAACCGTTCTCTCAACGTCCCGACGCCGCCGTTTTGGGGCCGACGCGTTGTCATGCTCACCGATGCACAGCTGGAGATGGCCTTCGAGTGGATCAACCACCGTCTCCTCTTCCGTCAGCGCTGGGGCTATAACGGAAAAGGGATGACCAAAGAGGCCATGGAGAAACAGGTCGACGAAGTGCTCTGGCCGGCCTTTGACCGTCTGAAAGCCCAGTTCCTCGACGAAGGACTGTTTGACGCAACCATCATCTACGGCTATTGGCCGGTGCGTTCTGACGACACGACGCTGCTTGTCTTTGACGAATCAGAAGGGTGGAACAACCCGGACGAGGTCAACCGCGAACCGCTCGAGCATGTCATCGGCCGTGCAGAGAAGCAGTTTACCTTTCCGCGTCAAAGCAAGCAGCCGCACCGTGCCCTCTCTGACTTCTTCCACAAGGACCGTCACGATGTCCTGGCGATGACCTGCGTCAGTGCCGGTTCCAAACTGAGCGACTATGAAAAAACGCTCTACGATGCGGGCGAGTTTACAGAGTACTACATGGTGCACGGCCTGGGTGTCGAACTGGCAGAGGCCCTGGCTGAGATCGCCCACAAGCAGATCCGTCTTGACCTGAACATCACGGAGAACGAAGGCTCAAAACTCTCGGACGTACAGCTGAGCAAATACCAGGGTGCCCGTTATTCCTTTGGTTATGCGGCCTGTCCCGACCTCGAATTGAACCGTCCGCTCTTCGACCTGTTGAAGCCGGAGGAGTTTGGGATCGAATTGTCTGAAACGTTCCAGATCCACCCCGAACAGTCCACCTCCGCGCTGGTTGTCTACCACCCCGAAGCAACCTATTACAACATCTAGTAGGAACGGTTTTTATTGATCTTACTTTACTCTTATAAAACGTGAGGTTCACTCACCTTTTATAGGAGATATCGTTCCAGATCCACCCCGAACAGTCCACCTCCGCGCTGGTTGTCTACCACCCCGAAGCAACCTATTACAACATCTAGTAGGAACGGTTTTTATTGATCTTACTTTAGCCAAAAAAGCGTGCGTTAAGCACCCCTCTTTTGCCTTTTCGTCACCGTCAATTTTTATCAAACTTAAGTGAATTGCTATACAATAGTCAAAAACGAGGTGCATCATGATAAAAGAGTGGATAAGGTCCTACAAAAACTCCCTTTTTGAAGTCGACAGCAAAAACCTGACCAGCGGCTCCAAGGTATCACTGCTCTTTTTTATTTTGATCGTCTTTATTATTGTCGGTTCAGGTATCAATATGCAGGTCTCTTATGTCGACTACCCCTCTAAGAAGTTCGGTTATAGCTGTACCGCTATGATCGACAAAGAAAATGACATTACAAAGTTTCAAAACCGCGACATTAAAAAAGACCTCTACGGCACCTATTTTCCGCACAAATCATGGCAGCTCTCCGATTTTAAATATGACCACCATCAGCAGTCGGAGTACGATATCTTACGCCAATACGGAACCCATGAACTCTGCCAGTCAATGGGAACCCGTTATCTTGACGTGGCGAATGATGAGCGCTATAGAGAGCGTCTTATAGAGTACAATGCCCTGCAGCAGAGTCTCAGCAGCATGAACGCCAGTGTCGCGCTCAAAGAGAAAGAGTACGGCAACATGCTGCTCGAAGATATCGCGAATCAACCGGACAACCTCTCCATCCTCTCCAGTTCATCCGACAAGGTCAAACAGAACATTATCGATCTTCAGAACAAGATCACCAAGGTAACCAACCGTATTCAGCTGCTTAACGATATGGAAACACTCAATACATTTACAACTTTCGAAAACTACCTGCGCGCCAACGGCACTGAGATCATGCGCCTCTATGCCGAAGCACTGCGATATTACAAACTCCAATACACACTGAACATCTTTATCTTTTTACTGCCGACCTGGTTGATCTTTTATGTGGCCTACCGTCTCTTTAAACGTAAAGAGCGCCATATCCTGGCACACCTCTCTGTCCATGTTGCCAATGTCACCGCTCTATATATCGTTTTTTACCTGCTCAGCCTTATCTACGACATCATGCCCAAAGTATTTTTTACCAGACTTGTCGCTTTTTTCAGTCACTACAATCTGACAATCGTTTTAAACCTGCTTGCAATTCTCGTTTTTATGGCGATATTCGGACTCTTTATCTACCGCATACAGAAAAACAGAAGTACCGATCTGGAAAGGGAGTCTGATGCCGCAAACCAAAAGATCATCGCGGCGCGGATCACGGCCGGACTCTGCTCTTCTTGCGGGTTAAAAACGGAAAGCCATGATCATCATTGCGGTCGATGTGGGCATGCGCTTCTGCAGACATGCCCCTCTTGTCACACTAAGACAAATATTGATGATATCTACTGTAGAACATGTGGGGAGAGAGTGGAAGATACCCTTTAATCCAGGATTGTAACGACTTGGCCGTATCTCTTTTTTTCGATCCTGTATTTGTGTGCCTTGTCCAGACGAAAGACGACCCTGTAATAGTCGCCGTGGGCACCCATCTCCAACTTTATAAAAGGGCTCCTGTTAAGCTCTTTACGTTTTGATGCAAAGTCTGCTGATGCTTGAAAATCCATGACGATACTTGGCGGAGTGGCAATATAAAAGTGTCTTACCAGCTTATCTTTTGTTTCTACATAGCCGCTGTTTACTCTAAAGACAAAACGTGCCTGTCCATAATTGACAACTTCTTTGGCACTGCTTGTACCTTGAGGATCGATCTTTGGCGACTCAACTTTCGGTTCATCCAAACTCATCTCAAGCGGGGTTACAACCGGTTCGATTTCTGTCTCCGTAAAAGACTCTTCTACCTCTCGCTGTGGTGCTGTTACATCACTTTGCGATGCTGGTACAAAGGGGTTCTCTCGGGCAAACAATACCACTGAAGCGGTGATTAACAAAACAACGATATTGCGCATTACAATCCTTACGTCCAAGAACTTGGTTCTCTCTATTATACCTACTTATCCGGCTCTAACTCTTTGAGCTCAAAGTACTCTTTTTGCAAAGCAGCATTTTCTGACTTGTAGTTGTCAATCTCATGCACCAGATAATCTTCGTATTCTTCGAGCTGAAGCAGTACCTCGAGGGAATTGTCACCGAACAACAAAATATTCAGATAGCTCGCCAATACAATAATCAAAGAGAGCGCAAAAAGAAATTTTGGGAGAGAGAGGCCGAGATACTTCTCGGTTATACCTTGGATAGGAGCAGCATAAAGCTCCTCTTTATGTTCTGTTTCCTGAGCTGGGCTTATTTCATCAGACATAAATTTGACATCAAATGCTTATTTGAATAACACGTTACCCAGGTATTCGCCATAAGCGACTTCAGTTTCGATCTCTAACACACGGTTGTATTTTGCCGTACGCTCTCCACGTGCAGTCGAACCTGTCTTGATCTGACCACAGTTAAGCGCAACTGCAAAGTCAGCAATAAAAGCATCTTCACTTTCACCCGAACGGTGACTCATTACACAGGTGTAACCGTTGCGCTGGGCAAGACGCACTGTCAACATTGTCTCAGAAACAGAACCGATCTGGTTCGGCTTGATCAGAATTGAGTTGGCAATTCCTTTCTGGATACCTTCATTCAGAATATTAACGTTCGTTACAAAAAGGTCATCTCCGACCAATTGCACTTTGTCTGAAAGTTTCTCAGTCAACACTTTCCATCCGTCCCAGTCATCTTCGCTCAAACCATCTTCAATAGAGACGATCGGATACTTGCTGCATAAATCTTCATAGTATGCAACCAACTCTTCTGACGTAACTGTACGGTTTTCAGATTCCAGACGGTAGCCACCATCAACGACAAGTTCTGATGCAGCAACATCTAGAGCAATACAGATCTGTTCGCCGGCTTTATACCCTGCTTTTTCAATCGCTTGCATGATGATCTGAATCGGCTCTTCATTAGAGCTCAAGTCCGGTGCAAAACCACCCTCATCACCCAATGCAGTGTTGTGTTTTGCCGCTTTCAGGATGCTCTTTAGATTGTGATATACCTCTGCAGATGCCTGAAGCGCTGAAGCAAAATCTTCAAAGCCGACCGGCATGATCATGTATTCCTGGAAGTCAACAGAGTTATCCGCGTGTGAGCCACCGTTGATAATGTTCAACATCGGTGTCGGCATAACCATCGCGTTAGCGCCGCCAAGATAACGGTAAAGCGGCATTTTCAGTGATGCTGCTGCAGCACGCGCAACGGCCATAGAGACACCAAGAACAGCATTAGCGCCCAGGTTGCCATAGTTTTCAGTACCATCGACTTCTTTCATCGTTGCATCGACGATAGCCTGATTAAACGGACTAAGACCGATCAGTGCATCAGCAAGCTCGCCATTGACATTGTCAACCGCTTTAAGGACACCTTTGCCCATGTAACGGTCGCCGCCGTCACGTAGTTCAAGGGCTTCGCGTTTACCTGTACTAGCTCCAGAAGGGACCACGGCACTTTGCGTTGTACCATCACTCAATGTTACTGTTGCTTTTACTGTAGGATTACCGCGAGAATCCATCACTTCCATTGCACTAACGTTGTCTATGTATATCATATATCTACCTCTTCTAATTCTAATTTGTCCATGTCCATCAGATTGCTGATGCCCATTGCTTGTTTGATCTTCTCTTCTATCTCTGCTGCAAGTTCAGGTTCTTCTTTGAACTTTTCTTTTACTTTTTCTCTTCCCTGACCAAGTTTTTGATCACCATAGGAGAACCATGCACCACTTTTATCAATGATATCTAATTTTACACCATAATCACAAATTTCACCCTCTTTAGAGATCCCTTCACCGAACATAATGTCAAATTCAGCCTGTTTGAACGGCGGTGCGACCTTGTTTTTGACGATCTTGGCTTTTGTGCGGTTTCCTATCGGTGCTTCTGCCTGTTTCAAGGTTGCGATTCGACGAATGTCAATACGTACAGATGCATAGAATTTCAATGCGTTTCCACCTGTCGTTGTCTCCGGTGAACCGTAGCCCATCATTCCGATCTTCATACGGATCTGGTTGATAAAGATAACCGTACAATTCATCTTGTGCAAGATACCGGTCAGTTTACGAAGTGCTTTTGACATTAAACGTGCCTGCACACCGACTTGCTGGTCAGTCATCTCACCTTCAAGTTCTACTTTCGGTGTCAATGCGGCAACCGAGTCGATGACAATAAGGTCAACAGCACCTGAGCGTGCGATCGTTTCGACGATGTCCAGTGCCTGCTCACCGTAGTCCGGCTGTGAGACCAGGAGGTTGTCAACGTCAACACCCAGGTTTTTGGCATAATGAACGTCCAGTGCGTGTTCTGCATCGATGAAGGCACAGACACCGCCCGCTTTTTGACACTCCGCCGTAATCTGCAGTGTGAGTGTCGTCTTACCTGAACTCTCAGGACCATAGATCTCGATAACGCGGCCTTGCGGAACGCCGCCTATACCCAGTGCAAGGTCCAGCCCCAAAGAACCGGTACTGATCGACTCGATCGGTTCAAACTCTTTGTCACCGAGACGCATTAAAGCACCTTTACCAAATGCCTTATCGATCTGCTTCATTGCCAAGTCTAGTGATTTTTGTTTATTTGCGTCCATTTGTAATCCTCTTACGTGACAGCCTCTGCTACCAAAATTATATCTATCTGTATTCTATGTCAATTTGCAATAAAACAAATATATTAATTGCAAATTGACATATTTTTTGAACCAAACGCTTGAAATCACAATAGTGTGTAATTTTAGCGTTCTTTGGTTAAAATCAACATTACTTTTTGACACATTTATGAGGACTTTTTTTGAAAAATATGTTAATTGCCCACTCCCCGGATGCCGATGATATTTTTATGTATTACGCCATCAAATTCGGCTGGGTAACACAAGAGGGTGTCGACTTTGACAACATCCCTCTAGACATCGAAACACTCAATGTCGAAGCGCTCAAAGGCACCTATGATATCTCTGCTATAAGCTTCGCTCTTTATCCGCATATCCGTGACGATTACGCCCTGCTTCGAACCGCTGTCAGTTTCGGCGAGGGCTACGGACCGAAACTTATCCGCCGCAAAGACAAAACACTCAAACGCAACTTCAAAGTCGCGCTCAGCGGCAAGTACACCACCAATGCCATGCTCTTTCGCATCGCCTATCCGCAGGCACGTCCTGTCTATATGGATTTTCTGGAGATCGAAGAGGCCGTTAGAAGCGGTAAAGTCGATGCCGGCGTACTCATCCATGAAAGCATCCTGACCTTCGGCGATGAGCTGGAAGTTGAACGCGAGATGTGGGATATCTGGCAGGAACTGGCAGGAAATGAGCTGCCGTTGCCGCTGGGTGGCATGGCAATCCGCCGTTCACTGCCGTTGACCAAAGCCATCGCCTATGAAGAGACACTTACTGAAGCGGTCAAAGTGGCCCGTGCGCGAAAAGAGGAGCTCTGCGATCGCCTTGTCAAGGAGAAACTTGTCCGTATTGAAGGGGCAACCCTGGACAAATACCTCGAACTTTATGCCAATGACGACTCAGTCGAACTTAGCCCGCTTCAGCTCAAAGCGATCGACAAGCTCTACGAGCTCGGTTCAAAGCATGGCTTTTACGACACGCTTATCAAAACCGACGACTACCTCATTCCCCGTGAATATACCGCACTGCGTAACAGTTAGTAATCCGCAGATGGCAGAACTCGCATGGTAACCGCAGACAATAACGCACTGAAATCGATCGACTTTTCCAAATTCAGTTCGATCCGCGTCGGTCCCGTCGCCGATGTCTACATGATTGAGAGTTTTGACTACCCAGACAACGCGTACCTGATCGGTTCGGCCAACAATCTCCTTGTCGGTCCGCAGCACCCGCCGCTGATGAAGCTTTCCAAACACTTTGACTACATCAAAATAGAGGGCAACAAACTCCATATCGGTGCCGCAACACCGGGAGGCAAGATCGTCTCGTTTTGCAAAAAACACAACATTGCCAACTTTGAGTTTGTTGCCCATCTCCCCGGAACACTGGGCGGTATGCTGCAGATGAATGCCGGGCTGAAAGAGTATGAGATCTTTAACCATCTCCACAGTATCCGTTTCAAAGAGGGGTACCGGCTGCGTGGCGAGATCGCATACGGCTACCGAAAGACCAACATTAACGAAGTTGCCTTTGAAGGTGTCTTTGAAATCGAAGGGGGATTTGATGCATCCAAGATCGAGATGTTCAAAGCCATGCGTTCCAACCAGCCGCATGACCCAAGTGCCGGCAGTTTTTTCAAAAACCCGCCGGGTGACTATGCCGGACGCCTCATTCAGGAGGCCGGATTAAAAGGGCACCGTATCGGGAACATGGCTTTCAGTGACATTCATGCCAACTTTATGGTCAACCTCGGCGGCGGAACATTCGACGAAGCGATCGCACTGATGGAGCTGGCACAGCATAAAGTGTATGAAAAGTTCGGCATCTGGCTGGAAAATGAAGTCGCTGTTATAGACACCCGCTTTATGGGTGAAAAGCAACCTGCGCACAAACCTGATACCTTGCAGTAAGACTGCCATAGAGGGGTGGCTTCATTTTAATAGTTAATCCAACAGATCACAATTTTCAATTTACTGCTGTAGCGGTTCTGCAGGCGTTGGCGACAGCAGTATCCGAAGCAAGGCGCCTTTGCCAAGACTTTTACGTACAACAGAAATGATGTTATAGCTCAACAGCGCCGCAGATACGCAGATAAGGTTTAGCCACAGGTGATAGATATCTACCTGTGCGAACAAAGCATTCATGGCGTCCATGAAACCTCCGTGTTCCTGCCGTCCTTCAAATGCTTTTTCAAGTACCATCACGACAAACACACCTGCAGTGTACATCCCTGTACGCAATACGACATCGACCCATGCAGCTTTCGAGCGGACCCATTTCCCCAAAGGCACATATTCGAGGACCAACACGACCTTGGCCAGCACCAGCGCACCGACAACAGCTTTTGATATGCCCGAGAATTCTATCTCGTAATCCGCAAGCAACAGATACTTCAGCAGCAGCAAAAACCCCAGCCAGGTCAGAAAATAAAGCATCAGTACAACAACGGAAACTAACTCGTGTTTGACTTTTTCGGCAGTATTCACAGTTATCCTTTTTTATCCTCAGTTGCAAGACCTGCACTGCTTTTAGTTATTGCGCTATGTAATTGGTCATGCTGACCCTTACTGCAATGAATTCATATTCGTTACAATTGTAACGACAATATCGGGATTTGTCTATTCGAATTTCAAAAGCAATGTTTATAGTGAGATATGACTGTTGTTGAAGGCGCTATGAACACTATCGTTCATAGCAAAAAGAGGAGAAGGTTCTCTAGAAGCGGACCATGATACCGCCGTAAAGACCTGAGAATGTTGTATCAAGATTGGCGTCGATACCGATGCTGCCACCGTCAAGTTTGATCTGCTGGTGACGGTAACCGAGCTCAAGGCCCGGCTGGATAACCGGCACAAAATCCATCGTATAGTCGATTTTGATCTCCGCATCGACCACGTTGTTTGAGCTGTAAGCCATCCCTCTGACAACCGCTTCGACACCGATGTTGGTGACCGGAAGCTGGACACGTCCGCGCAGGTAGGCCATTGGCATTACCATGTCAAAATCCTCATTGACTGTTCTTCCAACACCGCCAGCCTGACCGGAGATGTTGTAGTTTCCATCAATGAACTTTACGTCAAGACCGAGATCGATCGTAGTCCAGAAAGTGTTGTCGAGAATATTGTAGTATAGGACCGCGTCATACTGTGTCAATGTCAGTTCATTGCTTGCACCCGCACTGAAATCATAACCGCCGTAAGAGAGGTTAAGCTTGGTTGTATCACTGAAGTTCGGGTTGGCATATTCAAGACGCAGGTTCGGCAGAACCGGGACCGGATGTTTAAGATAGACCCAGGCATAAGCGTTGGTCGATGCCGAAAAACCGGCGTTGTCTACAACGTCAAATTCCGGAAATGCCCCATACTTTACTGTTCCTGTCGGATCACTTTGCCAAGCACCTACAGCACCTTCTACACGCAAGATATCCGCATTCGCCGCTGTTGCTAAAAGAGCCGTTGTCGCTGCTATGGAAAACAGTTTTTTCATTTTTATTCCTTGAGTACGCACATTTGTATATGCATGATTAGTTTGTTACAGGAGTTTAGCAAAGTAAGATTAAATAGAAGTAAGAGTTTTAGAGGAAGGGTTAAAAAGCGCTCCTCCAAAAGGAGGAGAGTGGCAAGAAGAGTGACTCTTCTTAAAAGGTCAATTACTTAACAGCAGCTAGTGCAGCTTCGTATTCTGGCTCTGCAGTGATCTCTGGAACGATCTCTTTGTATGTTACGATACCTTCTTCGTTTACTGCGAAGATTGCACGACAAGTTACACCTGCAAGTGGACCGTCAGCGATAAGAACACCGTATGCGTTAGCGAAATCTTTGTTACGGAAGTCAGAAGCAACAGTCAATTTGTCAATACCTTCTGCTGAACAAAAACGACCTGATGCAAATGGAAGGTCCATAGAGATAACAGTTGTTTTTACACCTTCGATTTCAGACGCTTTAGCGTTGAATTGACGAGTTTCAGTAGCACATACTTCTGTGTCAAGAGATGGAACAACAACTAGTAGTTGTTTAACACCTTGAGCACCACCAACAGTTACATCAGCAAGACCAGCTGAGTTTGTTACAACGATCTCTGGTGCTTTATCACCAACATTTACTTCATTTCCTGCTAGGTTAACTGTGTTACCTTTTAACATTGTAGTTGCCATATTTGGGCTCCTGTTTTTTAATTTATGACGAGATTGTACAAGAATTTTATCTGCGTTGCATTAACGATTCTAGACTTAAAATTGGTTAAGTTTTGTTTAAGTTAATGCTATACGTTGAGGGGATTATTGGTGATGACCTTCTCTGTCGTCTCTGCTATAGCGGTGCCCGAGGCACTGCCTGCAGTGCCTCTATAGGAGTAAAATCTTTAGCATTATACATCTCTACAGCAACGCGGCCGATCATGGCGGCATTGTCAGAGCAGTATTTCAGTTCGGCCAAATGAAGCTTGGCACCGTAAGGCGCCAGCATCGCTTCGACCTTTGCTCGAAGGTAGAGGTTGGCACTGGCACCGCCGACTATGGCAAAGTTTTTAGGCGGGTTATCGACCAGATATTTTTTGATCTTGCGTATAAGGTGTTCACTCGCAACCTCCTGGAACGAGGCGGCTATATTGGCATAATCCGTTTCACTTCCCTCTTCGACCGCCAGGCGCACTGCATTTTTAATGCCGGAATAGGAGAAGGCAAAAAGTTTCTTTTGCTGCAGAGGGATCGTAAATTTATAGGCTTTCGGATCCCCCTCTTTTGCCAGCGCTTCGATGACCGGGCCGCCCGGGTAGGCCAGCCCCATCATCTTGGCCACCTTGTCGAAGCTCTCTCCGAAACTGTCGTCCATTGTGGTCGCCACTGTTCTCATCTCATTAAGCGATTTGACCTCGACAACCTGGGTATGCCCGCCGGAGACCAGCAGTACGGTTTGCGGAAAGACCGCTTCTTTGTCGATGAAGAGAGAATAGATATGCCCTTTCAGGTGGTTCACCGCGATCAGCGGCAGCTCCAAAGCGACACTCAGCGCCTTCGCCATGGTAATCCCTTCGATAAGGGTCACCGCCAGTCCCGGCGCATTGGTCACGGCAATGGCTTTGAGGTCCTTAAAGTGAGGCTGGCACTCTTCGAGTATCTTCGGCAAGGCTTCTGCATGCAGACGGGAGGCCAGCTCAGGAACCACCCCGCCATAGACCGCATGCTCAAGCTCCTGCGAGATCTTCTTATGGAAGATAAGCTTCTTCGTCTCTATATCCGTAATAGCCACAGAGCTGTCATCGCAGGAGGATTCGATTGATAAGATCAGTTCCATGATGACAGCTCCTTAGCAGCTTTTACTGCGTGGGCTTGACGCCGAGTCAAACCCAGTGTTAACGCAGTCAAAGCGGCTTTGCTGCTTTGACGTGACCGACGATGACAAGTGTCATCACAAGAGGATTCGATTGAGAAGATCAGTTCCATGATGACGCCTCTCCTTTGACCCACTCCAGCACCCACGGCCATTCGCCGAAATTGCTGTCCGCATTGATGTGCCCTGCATTTTCAAGTACTTTCATCTCGATACCAAGTGCTTTTTGAAGTGCTGCCGCTTCGACTGTGTTCATGTAGGGGTCGTTGTCCGATGTGACCAGCATCACCTCGTTTGCAAAGAGCGCTTTTGGCGGTTCAACGGGGAAAAATGTCTTGATGGTGTCAAGCTCCAGGTCCATTCGCGGGGGTGCGACCATAAGCAGACGCTTAACAGGCTCGATCTCCCCCTCGTTGCAGAGGTGGAACCAGAGGGTATTGGCAAGCGAGTGGCAGATGACCAGGTCCGGCCGGAACTCTTTCAACAGGGCTTTGACCTGTTTGACCCAGCGGTTTTTGGTCGGAAAGTGCGGGTTGTCCAGGAGGGGGAAGGCGACCGTGCCGTAATCTTTGGCGATCTCACCGGCCAGCCAGGCCTGCCAGTGCGGGTCATCGCTTCCACCCCAGCCGTGCAGTAAAAGTACCTTCTCTCTCATCCCATCGCCTTGACATAGCGGCGCACTTCGGCATCGATGCGAAAGACCTCGTCGATGTTTTCTGGCTCCCGGGTAAAATGCTCGAAGGCATGGATCACCCGTTTTGCGATCTCCAGGAAACCGATCTTGCCGGCTATAAAGAGCTCGATCGCCGCTTCATTGGCGGCATTGACCACCACCCCGCGCTTGGGGTTGGCCAACAGCGCTTCGCGGATCTGCCAGATCGGGTAACGTTCACGCGTGATCTCACGGAACTCCAGGGAACCGACTTCAAGCAGGTTCACCGGCTTCAAGATCGCCTCGTCCGCTCTGCCCATCACCGCATACGCGATCGGCAGCTGCATGTTGGCCTTGGCAAAATGTGCCGTAGTCGAACCGTCTTTATAGTCGATCAGCGCATGAATAAGCGATTGTGTCTCGATGATGGCATCATACTCGCCTTCACCGAAGAGCCAACGCGCTTCGAGCAGCTCGAACATCTTGTTCATCATCGTCGCACTGTCGATGGTGATCTTCTGTCCCATCGCCCAGTTTGGATGTTTCTGCGTGTCCGCGAGTGTGGCGTTTTCGATCTTTTCAATCGGCCAATCCCGAAAGGCACCGCCGCTTGCCGTGATGAGCATACGCGCTACAGGACGTTCGTTGTGATTAAGATACCAGAGCCCGAAGTGTTCACTGTCGATCGGCTGGATCTTGGACATGTCGATAAAGGCGCCGCCTGCGACCAAGGACTCTTTATTGGCCAATGCGACACGTTTGCCGCACTCAATCGCCTTGAGTGTCGGTCGAAGCCCCAGAAAGCCGACCAGCGCATTCACGACCAGCATGCCCGGGGCCTGCTCGATCGCCTTTAAGATCGCTTCCTCGCCCTGCATCACATTGGGATGATCGACCAGCGAGGGGTCCGCCTCTTCGGAGACAACCACAGCTGTCGGTTTGTGACGTGCGATCTGTTCGTTTAAAAGCTTGATATTGCTACCGGCGACAAGGACGTCGATAGCCAGATCAAACTTTTCGGCGATAGCAAGGGTATTGACCCCGATGGAACCGGTAGAACCGAGAATGATCACTTTATGCCAGTCCCCGCAAAAGTACGACCATCATGATCGCACCGAAAAGGTATCCGTCGATGCGGTCAAGTGCCCCGCCGTGACCCGGCAGGATATTGCCGCTGTCTTTCACATCGGCCCGGCGCTTTAAGAGGCTCTCGAACAGATCGCCGAAGACAGAGATCGCGGCAACCGCTGCAGAGATAAGCAGTGCCGTCCACGCCGGTACCTCGTAGACGCCGACAACAAGCCCGAAAAGTGTCCCAAGGGTAATGCCGCCCAGTACCCCTTCGAGTGTTTTGTTCGGTGAGGTCGGTGAAAACTTGGTCTTACCCATGCTTTTTCCCACAACATAGGCACCGACGTCCGCGCCGGCAACCACCATGATCATCCAGAACATTGCGTGGATGCCGTAGTCGGCATACAGGGTCAGCATAAAGAGCATTCCCGCTGTCGGATAGACAAAGCCGAACAATGACTTGACCTCTTTCTGAGGATCATAGGCATAGAGTGCCGCGACAACCAGTGCCGCGATCAGGAAGAGGTCGTCGGCGTTCGGGTAAATCGAGGCTAAAAGCCAGAGCCCTCCAGCCACATAGACGTTGCTGTCTTTGTCGACTCCGAAGAGGGCGTTCGCCTCACGAAAGGCGACCAGGTAGATAACACCGAGTGTCGCCCAAATGACAATAAAATTGTTGAAGATGCCGACCAGAATAACGGCTGCCAATAAGACGACAGCCGTGTCAATTCGCTCTTTGTGCGCTGTGTAAAGATCTGTAAGTGCCATTTTTAGCCCATTTCATTGTATTTAGGGCACCTCTAAAGACCTTAACCAACCTCAGAGGAAAGTAAAGAAAGATGCCCTATCGTATTGAGTGCGATTATAGCGAAGTGTCACTTACTGTTTCGCAAGGTCCAGCACCACTTCGATGACCTCGTCTTTGTTACTGCGGCTATAGCCAAGGCCGCGGTACGTCGCGATGGCTTCGAGGTTAAGTGCCTCCTGCTCGTGTGCAACAATGACTCTCAACTGCTTACCTTTGTAGCCGTTGAGCGTCGACTTGACCTGGTGCATCATGTCCGGGACCATCATGCCGCGGCGGGAGTCAAGCGGCATACCGCGCGTGTCCAGGACACCCTCTTTAATATTTTTGGGGACCTGGTACTCCTCCATAAGGCGTTTTGAGGAGGCTTTCCACGCGTCTTTGCTCAGGTCGGCAGGACCGAAAAGCGCACAGTGACAGGTGCCGTACTCGGCGATTTCATCGTCGATGAACTCGCAGGGACACATCATCTTTTTGTCCAGCACCTCATCGCCAGAAGGTTCAAAACAGGGGCAGTAGCGCTTGCCGAACGTCGCTTCCATCTCGCACAGGTTGCTTTTGAGATTGGTCGTCATCATCCAGCTCGGGTTGAGCGCGTAGTTTTTCTGCTCGCAATACTTTTCCAGCCACCGCTGCTGCTTTTTGGCTTGCTCTTTATATTTGAAATAGTCTTTGAAAAAACCGATCATCATGTTGATCATCTATAAATCCTTGAATAATTTTGTCGTTTAGCCGTCTCAATACTTTACGATATCGACGGTGTCGTAGTCGGTATAGTGCACATTGGCCCCATCCTGGATCTTGACGTTGCGCCGCTGCGTGTAGTCGACCAGGTAGGTGCCGTTTTCGAACATGGTAAAGTCCACACAGAGCCCGGCCGCCTCATGAATAACACTTTCGGGGATGTTCTTTTTGTCGGTCACAACGATGACATGGGCCGAGGGGCGGTCGCGCATGTGAAACCAGATGTCCTTCGCCCTTGCCTGCTCCAGCAGGGCGATGTTCCCTTTTTCACTTTTACCGAGCAGCACCTTGTAGCCTTCGACCCAGAAGACCTCGTACGACTCGTTGGGCTTCTCTTTTTTCATCTGCTGCCGTGGCGGAAAGAGCAGTTCTATACTGGCCGTGTCTTTCGCTTTTTCGACAATGTCCAAAAAATGTTTTAGGTGGTTTATCTTTGCCGCAAGGCTCTCACGCTCGATGTGGAGGTTTTTGACCTTCTGCTTCGACTTTTTCGCCCGCTTGAACAGATAGTCCGAGTAGCGCGAAGGGACGCTGATCTTGTCGTCCACTTCAACTTCCACCTCTGAACCGTCATAATCCTTGAGCGCCAACACGCTTTGGTAGGGTTTCAAGTTGTGCAGATTGCTCAACACCAGGTTGCCGTAATGCTGCAGCTTCTCCACCTCTTCTTGCAGCAGCGTCTCGTCGTCTAACTGCGTATAGAGACGTTCCAGCTTCTGCAGTTTTTTGTGCAGAAAGGCCGACTTCTGTTTTTTCAGTGCCGAGAGACGCTGCTGCTGCTCTTTTTCACAGGTCTCCAGCAAAAAGGCTTCCACATCCTCCAGCGGGTACTCTTTGGGCGTAAACGGCAGCACCGGCGGCGCTACAAGTTCCTGTCCCACCTTGATAATACGGTAGGAACTGAAGGCGTCCACATGACGAAGCGCTTCGAGGATGATCTCGTCTTCCTCCAGGATGATGACATTGGTCGTCTTGCCCGTAAATTCCAGCTGCAGCAGGGTGCTCTCGGACTTGTAGGCACCGCTGATCGAGGCCTTGATACGGATGATCTTGTCATCATTGTAAAGCTCAATGCTGTCGATCTGGGCACGGTTGAAGCGTTTGGACAAAATGACATCAAAAGGGGCGTTGTAGACTTTGGATCGGCGCAGCTCTTTGGCACATTTGTAGATGTAGGCGTTGCCTTTTTGCATATTGAAGTAGAAGATGTTATCGCGGTCGAAGACGATCTTGATAACGCTGTCGCCGATACGGTGGATGGCATTAATATGCTTAAGCGACTGCATATGGTCAACGATCTGTCGTAAATGCGAGAGTTTCATGCCGTGCCTTCGTGTCGATGTCGTTTCATGCGTTGCTGTAGAGCGTATATTATTAGCGGCATTATAGCGTAGCCCCTTTCTCTATTATGCTGCACTCTTTGCTATACTTTGAGACCTAAAACCCTTACAAGGATCAAAAAACGATGAAACAACTGCTAATGCTCACCCTTTCACTCGGAATGCTCTTCTTCATGGGCTGCACCAAACAAGAGACGAAACAGAACCTCAAAAATGTCAATGAAGGCTTTAAAAACAGCTGGTCCAAGACAAAAAGCTCTTTCAGCAAGTCAACGAAAGAGTTCAAAGAAGAGACAAAGTAGCCCTGTAAGAGCGGTCGTATGCTGACCGGTTCTGCTATAATACGCTTTCTAAAAATGTAAGGAGAGGCGATGCGCGCACCCAAAGGTTTCGGTAAAAACTACTTCACCCTTGCCGCTATTCAGGCAACCGTAGTCCAACACCACCTCAGCGCCACCTCTGTACGCGTACAGGCATCCCACCTTATCCAGCCCGACTGGGAGACGAAAGAGAGTGAAGACGAAGAGCTCGAAGAGCTTTTCAGTTGTGCCACCCTTTCCCTGCCGACGCATGCGGGCCATTGTAACTGCTATTACAACAGCATAACCCGTAACCGTATCCGTCATAACAGACAGCCTAAACAGCGGGTAGAACCCTACATCTATGCCAATTCGGTCACTTCGCCGCCTATCCTCCTATCGACTTCATATTCAAAATATCTACATAATTTAGGAAAAACAATGACAAAAATAGTACTTTCCCTTGCTGCATTGTCAGCATTCACGTCAATCGCATCGGCAGCCGACACGGTGGTTCTTGAGCCTCTTACCATCTCATCTACCGCCATTGAGACCGATGAACTCAAATCGACAGATGCCGTCGAAGTCTACACCGCTGAAGAGATCGAAAAAGCGCATGTCCAAAACGTTTATGAATTTTTAAACCAGCAGACATCGGTTATTGCAATGCCAAGCTACGGTAACCCGTTTATGCAGAAGATCGACATGCGCGGTTACGGTATAGGTGACGGGTATCAGAACATCGTTATTACGCTCAACGGACGCCGTATGAACAACATCGACATGGTACCGCAGCTGCTCGCAAGCATCTCCCCGGCATCTATCGAAAAAATAGAGATCATTAAGTCCAGCGGTATTGTGACCGGCGGGGACGGGGCCAATGCCGGTGTGATCAATATCACTACCAAAAAAAGCAATGACCGCGAAGTCACGCTCTATGGCGGCACCTACCTCAACAACGACAATATTGCCGGTTTTGTTGATGGCGGGTACGTGACAAAAGATGCTTCCTTTTATACAGGTTACGCCGATGACCTGTTCAGTGTCTCCGCAACAGGCGAGTACCAGAAAAATGACGGTATTCGGGATCTTGACGCCGCAGGAAACAAGGATGAAAACCAGTTAAAGACAGGCGCTGTAGACCTAAGCATAACACCTATCAAGGAGCTGGCGTTCAGACTTTCGGGTTCCAGCACCCGTGCCAACATCAATTATGCGGGTTCATTAACACTCGAGCAGTACGAGGAGAATCCTTTTCAAGCAGGATCAAGCTACACCATACAAGACTATGACACCAATGTTGTCTCTGCCGGTGCAAGCTACTATATCACCGATACACTCTCTCTAAACCTCGATGCGAATCATGAAAAAAAGATCTCAGACAATACCGCTGTCTATTTTGGCACGCCCTATGGTTTCAGAGCGGACTACCAGTATGACAGCCTGACCGCATCGCTTGACTACGAAAGCGATGTCGTCGCGCTCTCTGCAGGTATCAACGGGTTTAAGGGTGCCAGAGACGCCCACCCGACCAGCTACTCTCTTGCCAATACCACGACCAAGGAGAACCTTGCCGCCTTTTTGATGACGGAGTGGTATTTTGGAAAGTCCACGCTCAAGGCAGGTTACCGCTATGAAACGGTCAACTACACCTATGAAGATATCGGTCCGTCAACGCAAGAGAAACATCAGCTTCATGGTGTTGAACTCGGGTACAACTATCAATTCGCCAAGACCCAGTCTCTCTTTGCCAATTATGCCCACAGCTACCAGGCACCTGACATCGACCGTTTCTTCACCTACGGCAGTTTCAATGCCTTTATAAAACCGATGCAGGCCAACAACTACACCCTGGGATATAACAGCATTACCCCTGCCAACAAATTTAAACTGGCCCTCTATTACATCGACCTGAAAGATGAGATCTATTATTACAAAGACACCGTGAACGTTTACCCCAGCCCGAGCCTCTCGGTCAACACCAATATTGACCGTTCTAGCAAGTATGGAGTGGACCTCTATGACAAATGGCTGCTTTCACCATCGTTTAACATCATCTTGAACTACAACTACGTTCAAGCGACGATCGATGAAGAGACCGGCCGAAATGGCGAAGACTATGCCGGCAAGACCTTACCGGGTGTCTCAAACCACAATGCCAAAGTGACTTTTTCCTATCTGCCAAATCCGTTCACAGCCCTGGCCATAACCGAAGTGTACCGATCTGCCGCCTATGCCCTCAATGACTTTGACAACGACTTTGCCCAGAGACAAGAGGCCTATAACAGCACCGATATCTCAGCGACCTTTACCAAGGAAAACTATGAACTTTTTGCTAAAATCAACAATCTCTTTAATCAAAAAAACGGATTATGGATACAAGACAATGCCATCTACCCTCTCAACTTTACCCTCTCGGGTATTGTCGGGATGAAACTAAAGTTCTAGGAGACGTATGAAGATCCTGACGCTGTCGGAAAATCGAAACACCACCCTGCCTAAGGGCAAGGCCGACTTTATCCTGGCGGCTTCCGTCACGCGCACCTGCGAAGTCGAAGGCATTACCCAGGCGGGGATTCCCGGAAAGATCCCCCTGACACCGACCCTTGACGCCGAATTTCTGGTCACGGGAAAGGTCTTCAGTCTCACGAACATGGCCGAGACGGCGACCGGTATTCCGACACCGGGGCTCATCACCCGTGCGGTGCATACCCTGACCCCCTTCTCGGCCATACGTATCGTCGACCTTGGCCTCGACACCCCGCCGCAGCAGATCGAAGTTGTCAAACAGGAACTCACGCCCTCACCATCCATTACCGATGATGCGTCCTTCGATGCCAAAGCTGTCTTCGAGAAGGGGCGCGCCTACGCCAAGGGCTATACGCTTAGCGGCGACTACATCATTCTCGGCGAAAGCACCCCTTCGGGAACAACAACAGCGCAGGCTGCCGTTGTCGCGCTTGGTCTGAAAACAGACGGCCTCTTTGCCTCTTCGTTCAAGGAGGCCCCTCTTGCCATCAAAGAGGCGACCATCGCCACAGCGCTCGGCAAGATCCTTCCGAACATGTCTATTTATGAAAAACTGGGCCATACGGCCGACCAGACCCTGCTCTTTAGCGCCGGCTTTATGCTCGAAGCCTCCAAACGCTTCAAGGTCGTTCTTGCCGGCGGGACGCAGATGGCCGCAGCCCTGCTCATCGCCGACCGCCTCTCGACCAAAGAGGGCATCTGGTTCGATCCGCGCCACATCACCCTCTGCACCACCGGCTGGATCGCCCGTGACGGTGCGTCCAACATCAACGCGCTGCTGCAGCAGCTCTCTTTCCGCGTGCATGCAGTCTATGCCGATTTTTCTTACGAAGATGCCCATATTCCTGTTCTGAAGCTCTACGACGAAGGCGAGGCGAAAGAGGGTGTAGGCGCCGGCGCAGCCATTGCCTACGGCTACATGCAGGGGCTGAAGCAGCCAGAGATCACGGCCCGTGTCGAAGCGATCATGCAGGGGGAGCTATAGATGAAAACACAAGGTGTGTGGGCCCTCTGCCGAAGAGAACACAGTGTTAACGCAGCCGATCGGGGCGCTGCTCCGATGGCGTGGAGAAACAGATGAAAGCACAAGGTGCGTGGGCCCTCTGCCGAAGAGAACACAGTGTTAACGTAGCCGATCGGGGCGCTGCTCCGATGGCGTGGAGCAAGAGATGAAAGCACTCTTTATCGGCGGTATCAAAAGCGGCAAGTCCCATCACGCGGAGCAGTATGCCCTGGCACTGCCGACCGGAACAAAGCCCTGCTATCTTGCCACCACCGAATTCATCGATGACGAGATGCGCGCACGCATCCGTGTGCATCAAGAGCGCCGCGAAGCGCGCTTTGACACGCTCGAAGCGCCCCTCGATCTCTTTGAAACACTTTTGCAGTGCAGCCAACCGGTCCTCATCGAATGCACCACCATGTGGATCAACAATATGCTCTACCACGGCCATACCAAAGAGCAGATTATTGAGCACATCGACAGCGTACTTGCCCTGCCGAACGACCTCGTCTTCGTCCACAACGACGTCGGTTCAGGGATCATTCCCGACAACGCCCTTGCCCGCCAATATGTCGATATCAGCGGCCTGATCGCCCAACGCATCGCGAGCGCCTGCGACGAGGTCTTTCACTGCATCGCCGGCATTGCAACGAGGATCAAATAATGGCTCTTGTCAAACTGCTCAAAGGATTCGCCCTCGCCTGGAACATGCTCACGATTCTTCCTGTTTTCAAAGTCCATGACTTCTTTAAGGGGATCAACGGCTACGCCGTGATGAGCTACCCCCTCGTCGGCGCCCTGCTCGGCACACTGCTCTGGCTTATCAACCTGCTGCTGACACCTTACCTGCCCGAAGCGCACCTGCATATCTGGCTGTTTGCCCTCTGGGTCCTGCTGACCGGGGCGCTGCATCTTGACGGGTTTGCCGACACGGTTGACGGGCTGTTCGTTGCGAAAGAGCGCTGCGAAGCGGTGATGAAAGATCCCCATGTCGGCGGGATGGGCATGACCTTTACCGCCGCGTTTCTCATCCTCAAAGCCTCCAGCCTCTGGTTTTTACAGGCGATCTGGCTGCTGCCGGTGATCATGATGCTTTCGCGCTTCAACGCCTCGGCCGCCATCCACTTTTTCCCCTATACCAAGAGAGCGGGAATGGGAACGCTGGCCAAGGCAGAATTCACACCTAACCAGCTTGTCGCAGCGGGTGTATCTGTCCTCGCCGTCGTCGCCTTCAGCGGCAGCTGGCTGCTGTTGATCGTGTCGCTTGCGACACTGCTTGCGACTGCGGCGCTCTTTACCCGTCGTCTCGGCGGTTTCAGCGGCGATGTCTACGGCTTCCTGATCGAAATAACCGAACTCCTGCTCTTGAATGCGGCCATCATCGGGGCGGCATCATGACCATCACTCTGGTGCGCCACGGCGAAGTGGAAGAGGCCTTCTTGCACTGTTATAACGGTCATAACGACATCGGCCTTTCGCCAAACGGAAAAGCGCAGGCCCAAACCCTGGCACACCGTCTCGAAGGCAACACCTTTGATGCCGTCTACTGTTCCGACCTTAAACGGTGCCGGGAGACCCTGAGCCCTATCATTCAAAATTCAGCAGTAGACATTCAAAGTTTGTACTACACTCCGCAGCTGCGCGAAAAGTCCTGGGGACGCCATGAGGGGATGTCATTCAATACGATTGTCGAAAAAGAGGGGCTGGTGTACGAAAATTTCCTGCAGTGGATCAACGCCCTCGACGGCGAACCTGTCGAAACATATATCGAACGGATCAACGCTTTTTTCACTCGCGAGCTGCCCCGTACACCCTATGAAAATGTTCTGGTCGTCACCCACGCCGGGGTGATCCGCTCTTTGATGCACCTGCTTCAAAAGGTCCCGCTCGAAGAGGCGTTCGGGCTTTACTTTCCCTACGGTGCCTACACCACCCTCAACAGTACCGACTCGACCTTTGGAGAGCTGCAATGCGTCTGATCCTGCTGCTGCTTTTATCGCTCTCACTGTTCGCAGCCGAACGCATCGTCACCCTCAGCCCGGCCATCGCGGAGATCACCGCCGAGCTCGGTGCTCTCGACGAGGTCGTCGGTGTCAGTGAATACACCTACTACCCTGAGCCTTTGCAGAGACGTCCGAAGATCGGCGGCTATTTTTCACTCTCGCTCGAAAAGATCCTCGCCCTCAAGCCCACGCTTGTCATCGGACTGCCGCATCAGCAGGAGATGCTCGCACAACTGCAGGCCTTCAACATCAGGACCCTCCAGGTTGATCTCGGCAAGATCGCCACCATTAAAGCCGCCATTCGTACGATTGCCGCTGCCCTGCAACGCCAGACAGATGCCAAGAGACTCCTCGATGCCATTGAGCAGAGCGAAGAGAGCGCACCGAAACTGGAGAGTCCCCAAAACGTGCTGATCGTCTTCGCCAATGCCAGTGGGATCGACCGGGGTGTCTATGTTGCCGGGCACGACCTCTATTTCGAAGAGATCCTCCACCTCTGCGGCGCCGAAAATGCCTACAAAGAGCGCTACTATGCCCAACCCGTTCTCAAGGCGGAAGGGCTCATC
This sequence comes from Sulfurimonadaceae bacterium, assembly GCA_041553195.1. GTDB lineage: Bacteria > Campylobacterota > Campylobacteria > Campylobacterales > Sulfurimonadaceae > Sulfonitrofixus. The sequence continues at coordinate 14,444 of JBFEJN010000009.1, read as the reverse complement.
GCCACCGACCCTGATGCCATTCTGCTGCTCTTCGGGCCGCTTGACCACTTTGATGCCGACGCCGTCATGCGATCCTGGCAGCAGCTGCCGCTCAAAGCGGTCAAAAACAACCGTATCAAGATCATTCAGAGCGACTACCTCCTCATCCCGAGCCACCGTGTCGCGCAAAGTATCCAGACCATCTGCGAGGCGATCCGATGATCCGCGTTACCCACCTCTCCTGCGGCTACGACGAGACCGTTCTGCGCGACGTCAGCTTTGCCTGCGAAGGCAATCTTGTGATTCTCGGTCCCAACGGCGTGGGTAAAAGCACTCTCGCCAAAGCCCTCTGCGGACTTCTGCCCAGCGAAGGGGAGATTTTGCTCAACGAGAAGCCGCTAAAGAGCTACAGCGCCGCCGAACGGGCCAGGACTATCACCTACATTCCGCCGAAACTCAGCAGTTTCGATGCGTACATCAGCGTCGAGGAGTTCGTTCTGATGGGACGATACCCCCACAAACCGGCGCTCAGCGGCTACAGCAGGGAGGACCATGAACACGCGGCCGAGCTGCTGAAAAGTGCCGGTCTGAACCCCTCTCATGCCGTCACCGCACTGAGTTCGGGACAGCAGCAGCTGCTGCTGATCGCACAGGCGCTGATGCAGGAGAGCCGTATCATCCTCTTCGACGAACCGACGGCCAACCTCGACCCCAAACATGCCCATGACTTCTACCACGCCCTCAAAAAGCTCCCTGCTGAGACGCAGAAAGTGGTCATCACCCACGATCTGCATTTTGCCAAAGCCCTGGGCTATCCGGTCTTGTTCTTGCAGGACTCTCATCTGCATCTCTACGATGATGCGGAGAGCTTCTTCAGTGCCGAAAACCTCGAAGCCTGTTACGGCGTCGCGTTCAGACCGGCATCCCAGAGTCCCGAGGTGGCCTATGACTAGGTGGCTGCTGCTCTCTTTTTTACTGCTGTTCACGCTCGCCTCGCCTTTTCTCGGCAGCGTCACTATCGACCTGGAGAAGGTGCTCGAAAGCGGCAGCATCAGCCACCAGATCTTTTTTGAACTGCGGCTGCCCCGCCTGCTGCTCGCCCTCTTTAGCGGGGCACTGCTGGCGCTCAGCGGCTGGCTCTTTCAGACCCTCTTTCGCAACGGCCTGATGACCCCCTATACGCTCGGCATCTCCGGCGGCGCGGTACTGGGTACAGGGATCGCGACGGTGCTGGGGCTCAACACCCTCGTTCTCGGTGTCAGTTTCGCCGCACTCTTTGGCTTTGGCGGCGCCTTTGCCTCCGTCGTCCTGCTGCTGTGGCTTTCGCGCTATATCCCCGACAAAGAGGGCAACTCCCTGCTGCTGCTCGGGATCGCCCTCTCCTTTTTCTTTTCGGCCGCGCTGATGGTGCTCTTTGCGGTCGCTTCGGCCATGCAGAGCCACACCATCCTGCTCTACACCATGGGTTCGCTCTCCACCATCGGCTACAGCGAAGCCCTTGCCGTCGCCTTGAGCGCCGTCGTGCTGCTGCTGGTTCTACAGGCTAAACGGTTCGAACTGGCCATTCTCGGTGTCAACGAAGAGCATGCCCGCCTTAAAGGGGTCAACACAAAACGGCTCACCTTTTTACTGCTGCTGCTCAGCTCACTCGTCATCGGCGTCACCATCTCGGTCACCGGACCCATCGGCTTCGTCGGGCTCATCATTCCCCACATGGTCCGCAAAGTCTACCACCGTGCAAACCACCGGCTCATTCTCCCGGTCGCCCTCTACGGCGCCCTCTTTCTGGCGGCCTGCGACACTCTTTCACGGCTGCCCCAACTCCAAAGCGAGATCCCCATAGGGATCGTTACCGCCTTTATCGGCGGACCGTTTTTTATCTACCTCATTATCAAAGGAAAATAGAGATGAACTGCCCAGTTAAGGAATTTATATGAGCTATATCAAATGGTTTGAAGACCATGCCGCCAAACATAAAAAGATCGTACAGAAGCTGCTGAACGAGGGGCTGGACAAAGAGGCGATCATCTCTTATTTCGATTTTGAGAACATGGTCGAGCACGAGCCCGACTTCTGCCCGCTCTACAAAGAGAAAAACAGTGACGGAACCATCGGCAAAAAGTGCCACGACATGGAGACGCTCAACTGCTACCTCTGCGCCTGCCCCAACTTTCGTTTCAACGACGAGGGGCTTGAGCAAAAAGAGGGCAAGCGTGTCTACAGTTTCTGTGCCATCGACTCCAAGGATGGCCGACAGGGCGTCTACGGTGAGAAGATCCATCAGGACTGCTCGCGCTGCAGTGTGCCCCATCATCTCAGTTATGTCCGAAAACATTTTGACCTCGACTGGAACCAGATTATGAAAGCGTGCCCGCTCCAAGATGGGAATTAAAACCGCACTGACCCTCGACGAGGCCAACCGCCTCTTCGACACCTACCGTTTTACCGCCATACACCCCACAACAGAAGGGGTCATCGACACCACCTATATCGTCGACGATAAGGAGACAAGCTATGTTCTCAAACGCTTCGAAGAGGCCGATGCCCCACAGATCGCCCTCGAGCGTGCGCTGCTTGCACGCTTTGGCGCCTGCGGCGTGGCAGTACCGCAGCACCTCTGCAGCGCTGCCGACTGGCACCTCTACACCCGCCTGCCCGGCCGAAGCCCGAAAAGCGCCTCACTCCGTCAGCTCCAGTCTCTCGCCCGGGCCCTAGCCAAAATGCACCGCTGCGCGCAGGGACTGTCTGCACCGCAGCAGCTTGTCGACGCCACAAAAATATCGGCCTCTCTCAACCGCCTCAAAGAGAGCCGCTACGGCCATTATGCGGCGCTTCGACACCTGCGTTTTTACACGCCCGAAAACGACGGACTCATCCACGGTGACCTTTTCCCCGACAACACCCTCTTTAACGCGCACCATGTCGGCATTATCGATTTTATCGATGCCGGCGAAGGGAGTTTTGCCTTTGACCTGGGCGTCACGGCCCTGGCCTGGGCCCACCGCGGCAGTACGACAGGACGTCTGCGCCTTTTCCTGCAGGCCTATAACCAAATCGCACCGCGGAAGATCGGCCTGCCGGCACTGCTAGAAACATTCAAACAGGCCGCCGCCTTCTACACCCTGAGCCGTATGGTCAAACAGAGCGGCTCCCTTGCCCACCGGCAAGCCCTGCTCAAACGCAGCAAGATCATCCAGCGAGGTCAACCATGCTAAACCCCCACAGCCATGGCGGCGACATCTATGCCGCTGCCAAACAGCTCGGCTGCCGTCCCGAGGAGATCACCGACTTTTCGGTCAACATCAATATTGTCGCGCCAACGGTTGCCCTGCCGCTGACCCAGGCACTGATCAGCCGTTACGGCGACCCGCGTTACCCTCAGCTGCGCAAAGCCATCAGCGAACGCTACGATGTCAGATCCAAAGAGATCGCCCTCTTCAACGGGGCGTCGAGTGCCATCATGGCCCTCTTTCAGACCCTTCGTCCCAAGCTCAGCTACCTCTACACCCCGATCTACGGCGAGTACCATAAGGCGGCCGGGCGTTACAGCCGGACCACCCGCTGCATCAACCGTTTCGATGCCCTCTACACCCCGCCGGAGAAAGGGGCCACAATCGTCTTTGTCAACCCCTCGACGCCCGATGGCACCTACTATGACCTTGAACGCCTCTTCGACATCTGGAAAAAAGCCAGATGCACCGTTATCGTCGACGAATCCTTTCTAGAGTTCAGCCAGAAACCTTCCCTGCGCCGTGAGATCAGAAACTACAAACGCCTCTACATCGTCCAGTCCTTCACCAAGTTCTATGCCTGTGCAGGTCTTCGGGTGGGTGCCGTGTTCAGCCGGCCTGAAAATGTCCGTGCCCTTGAAACGCCGGCATGGAACCTCTCCTCCTTCGATGCAGCCTATGTCACCGCCCTGCTAAAAACAGACGACCACCGCGAACGTGCGCTTCGTGCCCACCGCAGCCACTACAGGATCCTCCGGGCTATTTTGAAAGATTCGGGGCTCTTCAGCAAGGTCTATAAAAGCGATGCCAACTTTATCTTGACCCGTTCACCGATGGCGCAAAAGATCCATCAGGCGCTGCTGGAGCAGAAGATCCTCGTCCGCGACTGCAGCAACTTCGAAGGACTGGACCAACGCTACCTCCGTTTTGGCGTTAAAAACAAAAAAGCACTGCAACAGCTGCGAAAGGCTCTCAATGCACTCACTTAGTATCTTCGGCACCAGTTCCGATGCCGGCAAATCGACCCTTGCCTTTGCCATTACCTATCTGCTGCACCATCGCGGCATCAGTGTCGCCCCCTTTAAAGCGCAGAATGTCTCCAACAATGCCCAGGTCTGCGACGCCGGCGGTGAGATCGCCCAGCCGCAGCTCTTTGCCGCCGAATCCATCGGCCTGCCGACGACTCCCGACATGAACCCGGTACTTCTTAAATCCGGTCAGAAGAACAGCGCGGCACTCATTCTCAACGGCCGGAGTGCCGGAGAGAAAGATGTACGCGACTATTATGCCGACATCAACACCCTCAAACCTCTCGTCAAAGCGGCATTCGAACGGCTCAATTGCCGTTATGACTGTATTGTGGCCGAGGGGGCCGGTTCACCGGTGGAGCTGAACCTCATGGACAAAGACCTCTCCAACATCTACATCGCCACGGAGTTCAACACCAGGATCATTCTGGTCGCCGACATCGAACGCGGCGGTGTTTTCGCCTCTATCTGGGGTGTCTACAACCTGCTTCCCGAAAGGCTCAAAGCCAATGTCATCGGTGTCATCGTCAACAAGTTCCGCGGCGATATGTCGCTCTTTGACGAAGGGGTGACCATCATCGAAGAGCGGTTCGGGCTCAAGGTGCTCGGTGTCATTCCCTACCGCCCCTTCAACCTCGGCTTCGAAGATGCCCAATCCATCCTCAACTACACCCAGGATACACGCCGCGCACGCATCAAGGTCGGGGTCATCAGACTGCCGCATATCAGCAACTTTACCGACTTCGAGCCGCTTGTCAACGATCCGGAGATCGACCTCGCCTTTCTCCAGAACCCCGCTGCGCTCGAGGGCTGTGACCTCATCGTCATTCCCGGATCCAAACGGACCATCCATGACCTGAACTGGCTGCGCGAGCAGGGGTTTGAACCCTATGTGCAGGACACTTCGCGTCCCCTGCTGGCCATCTGCGGCGGCTACGAAATGCTCTTTGAGACCCTCGCCGACCCGCTCGGTGTGGAAGAGGCAGCCGGAACGACCGTCAAAGGGTTCGGACGTTTTGCCGGAGAGGTCCGTTTTGTGGCCGAGAAAACCGTCAGAAAAGCGGACTACACCCTGTTTGACTGTCCTCTCAGCGGGTATGAGATCCATAACGGCCACGTTGATGCCCTCAGCGCACAAACCGGAAAGCTCTACGGCACTTTTGTCCACGGCCTGCTTGAGAGCGACTGTTTCCGCTCCAAGCTCTTTAAAAGTATCGACGCTGCCTACGAGGGGTATGACTTTGCCCGTTTCAAAGCCGAAGCGATCGACGACTTCGCCTCCCATGTGGGGAGCCATCTCGACCTAGACACTGTCATAGAGGCGCTGCATGAGTAACCTTCTGCTCGCATTTTTTGCCTACCTGACCGACAGGCTTTTCGGCGAGTTCCCCTTTATCCGCCACCCTGTCATTATGATCGGTCAACTCGTCACCTGGTTTGAAACACGCTTTTACCGCGACACCGTGGGGCGCGGTATCGTTCTGCTGCTCTTTACCCTCGGCAGTGTCACTCTGGTGACCACGCTTCTGTTACGGATGCTGGCACTGTTGCCCGATGTGGCGGCCGATCTGCTCGCTGTTTTTGTCGCCTCCATGTTTCTGGCCCACCGCATGCTCTACGACAGTGTACTCGCCGTCCTGAACAGTGAGACACCAAAAAAAGAGCTCGCCATGCTGGTCAGCCGCGATACGGTGGATCTGAACGAGAGCGAAGTGAACAAAGCGGCCATCGAGACCTATGCCGAGAACCTCAGTGACGGGGTGATCGCCCCGCTCTTTTACCTGCTGCTTTTCGGGCTGAGCGGCATCGTCATCTATAAAACTGTCAACACCCTCGACTCCATGGTCGGCTACCGTACCCCGCGCTACGAACGCTTCGGCAAGGCCTCGGCAAAACTCGATGACCTGCTCAACTATCTCCCCTCGCGTCTGAGCGCCCTTATGATCCTGCTGCTCAGCCGCACGCGGCCGACACTTTCGGCCTACCGCAATGCCCAGGAGCATGCCAGCCCCAACGCCGGCCACCCCATCACTGCAATGGCGCTCGCCATCGGTGTCCGTCTCGGCGGTGACACCAGCTACTTCGGAGAACGCAAGGCAAAATCCTGGTTCGGCACCGGAAAAACAGCGATTACAAAAGAGGATGTTCTCAGTGCACTGGCGTTTCGCAGCAGGATCGACCTGCTCATACTCCTGACATTGGCACTAATCGCTCCAATCTTCTCCTGAATTAAGCCCACTGTAACGAAGGCTTGACTATACTCTCACTCTCCAAAACATGGACAGCTGGCCGAGTGGTCGAAGGCGCACGCCTGGAACGCGTGTGTAGGGCAACCTACCTAGGGTTCGAATCCCTAGCTGTCCACCATCACAATCTTCACTATTTCCTTAAATATTTACATCCGGACCTATTGTTTAACCTTCTTGTCAACGCCAAAAACCCGTGCTGCCTATGATTATTTATTAGGCACTTTCATGTGTAAAAAGTTTGTAAAAAGCGATATTCTTTTTGTAAGGACATACAGATGAAAAGAATAGAAGCGATCATCAAGCCATATAAACTTGAGGATGTGAAAGACGCTTTGGCCGAGATCGGCGCGAGGGGGCTGACGGTCTTCGCCGTCAGTGATTATGACCGCAGTATTGGCCTCAGCAAACTTTATCCCGGTACGAAGCACTATAAAGACTTTGTCTCCAAGATCTATATCGAGCTGATCACAAACGATAAAGATGCCGACAAGATCGCGAATACGATCATGGAATCGGCCAAAACGGCTGAATTCGACGATGGTAAAGTCCTTATCTCTACTGTGAACAACGCCATACGCATTCGAACAGGCGAGAAAGACAACAGCGCTCTATAGTAGAAACACGCACACACTAGAAACATTTGTCTGCGAAATAAGCATCTCTCTGAGCGGAATTGGACGATATCGGCTTGCGTTAATGCAGATTGCCGTTGCGATCGACCTTTAACAGATAGAGATCTTTACCGCGGCTTATCGGTCCTTCACTGTAGCCGGTCACGGCAAACCCGTCATCGACCTTGACAATAGCCTGCCCCACATCATTACCCCGACCGCCATAGCTCTTGGTCCAGACGACCGCCCCGTTTGTGTCAATTTTCAACAGATACAGATCGCTGCTTCGATCTTTGGTGCTTTCCGTATAACCGGTGATCACATAACCATTGTCATCTTCGACAACACCCAGCCCCTCTTCGTCGGACTTTCCGCCGTAGTGGTGTGCCCACTGCTGCTTTCCATCGGCATCGATCTTGACGACGTAGACATCTTTGAGTTTATTGTGGTCACTGTTGGTCGTACCCACAAGGAGATAACCGCCGTCGCGCGTTGCGATGACCTGCTCAGCCACTTCGTCATAGTCATACCCAAAAGCCTGATGCCAGACCCGTTTGCCGCTTGCGTCGATCTTGACCACATAGATGTTTTTACCGTCTTCGCCCCAGGTCTCGGTCGCTCCCGCAAAAACAAAACCGTCTTTGACCTTAATGATGGAGTTTGCCCTGTCGGGTTCACCCCCGCCGTAACGCTGGATCCATTTTTCCTGACCGTTCAGGTTGATCGCACTCAGATAACAGAAGACATCCGCATTGAAAAACTTGACATGCTCTTCGGAGCCGGCGACCATGACGTGCTCCTCATTGACCTGTGCAAGAGACTTGCCGAGGTAGCGGTCGCGTTTTTTTGCATAGTAGCCGTTTTCCCAAAACAGGTCACCCTTTTCGGAGATACGGAGCACGTAAAGGCTCTGCCCTTCGCCGCCGATACTCCAGGTCGAACCGGCCAGCATGAAACCCTCTTTTACGGGAATGACCGCTTCGAGCAGGTCATCCGAACCGCCGCCGTATGTCTGTGACCAGAGTTTATTGCCCAGTCTGTCCACCTTGAGCACATAGCCGTCTTTCTGCCCTTCGCCGAAACTCTCCGTTGTGCCGACCAGCAAAAAACCGTCTTTAAGCACAAGCAGTGCATGCCCTTCGTCGGCATAACGTCCTCCGAACCGCTTCTCAAACGTCGGCTTGGTGTTGGGGCGCGAGGCGATAGCATCCAGTGACGCTTTGTCGGACCACCCTTCGAGCACGACCCCCTCATGACGGTAACGAACCTTACACCAGTCACTGCCATCTTGCGTGCCGCGGCATCGAAGCTGTTCGATCTCCCCTATGTCGGTCGAGACCTCTGCAATGATCTGGGACTGGGGGTCATGGTTTTCAAAGACCTCCAGAAAGAGCCCGTCATTGCTCTCATGAACGCCGGCAAAGAGTGTGGTCGTCAGTACGGAAGCTATTAAAAAACGTCGCATATTTTATCTCTCCAAAATGGTGGTATATAAACAGGTTACTGTAAATCAGATATGAATATATTGAAGAGACGAAATCCGGACAATTATACGGTTTACTTATACTCCCGACTTTTTGTAAAGCAGCTCTTCATTCGCAAAAGATGTCCCGCGACTGCCTCCTGCAATTACAGGATGTCATATTTTGCGGCCACCTGCTTTTTTTGACCTATTATTGCGCCATGAATAACTTTTTGACCATCATCACAAAGCTCAAGACCATTCTCTCGCAAACGAAACAGAGAAAGGTCCATGACAAAGATGTTGCTATCGCACTCGGCCTGACCCCTTCGACCTTTGCCTCCATGAAGCGGCGCAATACCATACCCTACCGGGCCATACTCGACTACTGCGCCCAACATCATATCAATGCCAACACCCTGCTCTTCAGCAGACCTGTCAACAACCCTCTCGCCGGGCCGCTTACGATCCGCTATTATGATGATATCGGCGCAAGTGCCGGCGGCGGCGGCGATGTACGCAATGAACATTTTAAAGAGTTGACACTGCGGCAATTTTTCATGCTTTTTATGCAGCGTCTGGATGAACGGCATTCCTAGCACCCTCCTTCAGCGATCGTCATTTAGACCTCTTCCCCATATGGCATGCATTTTGTTGCTGTTGGCAAAAGGATATAAGACGATGCACATTATATAACCAGCACACCCTCCATCTTTTAATAAAATAACGATTATAATGTCATTTAATTCACTCACCGGAGAGTCCCTTATGACCACCTTTGCAAAAACCCTGTTAACACTCCTTACACTGTCCCTCTTCAATGCTGCCTATGCTGATGAAGCACTCATTGAGGCTGCCAAAAAGGGTGATATTGCCGCTCTAAACAAGATTCTTGCCACGAATGTCGATGTCAATGCCAAGCACAACAATGCCACGGCATTGATGTGGGCGGCCAAAGAGGGGCATGACGATGTTGTGGCGATCCTTCTTGAGAAGGGTGCAGATGCCAATGTCAAAGACAGTGCCGGTTTCTGTCCGATTGTTTACGCTTCCATCAATGGCCACACAAAGATCGTGTCACTCGTTGTCAAACACGGTGCGGATGTCAATACACAGACAAAGAACGGCAAGTATGCACTCTCATGGGCGGTAGAGAGCGGTCACACCGAAACAGCCCAGGAGCTTATCAAGCTCGGAGCCGACATCAATATCAAATCGCCGTGCGGTGCATCACTGCTGCTTACTGCGATCATCGGTGAGCATACCGATACTGCCGAAATGTTGATGAACACCACCATTGATGTCAACGCCGGCGACGAAGACGGCATCACGCCATTGATGATGGCGGCAGAAGCCGGTAACGAAGAGCTTGTCACGTTCCTCCTTAAGAAGGGTGCAAGCACTAAACTCAAAGACAGTGAAGGCAAAAGCGTTCAGGAATATGCGGCTGAGAGCGAAAATGAGGCTGTCATCGCCCTTCTAAAGTAGTTTTTTAGCGATTACTTTTCTCTCCCTGACCGCCTTTAGGCGCCTCAGGGTCTCTATTGGGTTACAAATTCACCAAATCTTAATATTCATTTGTATTATCTTTAAAAGAAGGATATAATACGTCCGATGTAAGATGAGGCTCGAGTTCATCTTTAGTGTGTAAACAGTATTTTCTGCTAGACCTGAAGACTCCTCCCGATTTTGATTCCGCTTCGCGAGAAGTGTAAATTTTCCTACAAAGGTACTGTAATGGCAGAATTACAAAACGGAACTGTAAAATGGTTCAACGATGAAAAAGGTTACGGATTTATCCAACAAGAGAATGGTGGACCAGATGTATTTGTTCACTTTCGTCAAGTAAACAGCACAGGACACGGTCGTGTTTCTCTAGCTGAAGGACAAAAAGTAACTTTCGAAGTTGGTGAAGGTCAAAAAGGCCCTCAAGCAGAAAACGTTACACCACTGTAACCCTTTCTCTATGCAGGCTTCGGCCTGTATCCTCGACACACTTTTTTAAACCTTCTCCAAAACCCCAACAAAAACTATTTTCACAATAAAACCGCTCAAGCTCTGACACTTCTCTAATTTTTTACGCGACATTTTTTGACTATAATAGTTCTACCAACCCTTCAAACGATGGAGACAGCATGTATTCGCATCACGAACTCTCGTTGTATTTGCAGAAGCAGGGTGTACTCACCTCGCCGCTGCTCATAGCAAGTTTCAATGCCGTTGACCGAAAAGACTTTGTTCCCGCCGCTCTGCAGGACGAGGCCTACGAGGACTATCCGCTCGCCATCGGGGCCGGGCAGACCATCTCGCAGCCCTACACCGTTGCCTTTATGCTGGAGCTGCTGGCGCTGCAAAAAGGAGACAAAGTCCTCGACATAGGCTGCGGTTCCGGCTGGACCACCGCGCTCATCGCCCACGCCGTCAGCGCCGGTTCCGTCACAGGTATCGAGCGCATCCCGCAGCTTCTGAAACTGGCCCAAAGCAACCTTGCCCCCTACCACTTTGCCAATGTTCGTCTGCAGCTTGCAAAAAGGGCACTCGGCCTTCCGGGAGAACGCTTTGACAAGATCCTGGTCTCCGCAGCCGCAGAGGTGCTCCCCTTTGAACTTGTCGAACAGCTCAACCCCGGCGGCATTATGGTCATCCCTATCCAAAATGAGATCGCCGTGATCTACAAACAGGAGGGGCAGCGCTTTGTGAAGAAAGAGTACTACGGCTTTCGCTTTGTACCGCTCATCTATTAAAGCATTCAATAAGCAAGAACGTTCTATGATTAACAGTAGGCAGAGACCTATAAATCAACAAAGAGGTGTACCATGATCGATAAAAAGAAAGTGAACAAATTCATTAAAAAGCAGACCAAAAAGATTCTCAAAAAAGAGTTGAAACAAGAGATAAAAAAGAACGTCAAAGACTACGCAAAAAAAGAGAAAGCGGAAAAGAAGAGCTCTTAACGGAACTCCAGCTTATCCGCGAACTCTATAATCTGCATTCAGGGCTATAGGCCCTGAATGTTCCGCATTCCGCACAGAACCCCCTTAAACGAACAGCATATCTTCACCCTGAACATCTACCCTTTGATACAGACCTTCGGACGCAGTAATGCAACACGGCGGGCCAGTCCTGCCTTCTCCGTCACCCTGGCGACCTCATGGACATCCTTGTATGCCTCTGGAGCCTCTTCGGCAATGCCGCGCATAGAGTCGGAGCGCACAAGGATGCCCTCCGCTTCGAGATGCTCAAGCACCGTTCTTCCCTGCCACTTTTTTTTCGCCTGATGACGGCTCATGGCACGTCCCGCACCGTGGCTGGCCGAAGAGAAAGAGCGTTCTTCGGAGCTGGCGCTGCCGGCAAGAATATAGGAAGCGGTCCCCATGCTCCCACCGATCATGACCGGCTGGCCGACGCTTTGGTACTCGGCAGGAAGTTCCCGATGTCCCGGACCAAACGCCCGGGTCGCCCCTTTGCGGTGCACCCATAATGTGCGCTCGCTGCCATCAACCATATGGCGCTCCTCTTTGCAGGTGTTGTGGGAGACATCATAAAGGGTCTCGACACGGCTGCCTGCAAAGAGCATACCAAAGGCCTCCCGTGTCAGATGCGTCAGTATCTGGCGGTTGGCCAGCGCGCAGTTTATCCCTGCGTTCATCGCCCCGATATAGCGCTGTCCGGCCCTGGAGAGGATCGGCGCACAGGCAAGCTCGCGGTCGGGAAGATCGATGCCAAGGCGTCTCGCCTCTTTGGCCAGAGTCACCATATAGTCGCTGCCTATCTGGTGCCCCAGACCGCGCGAGCCGCAGTGGATCGAGACAAGGATCTGCCCTTCACTGATGCCGAAGGCGCGGGCGGCCTCTGCATCGTAGATCTTCTCGACCACCTGCACTTCAAGGTAGTGGTTGCCCGAGCCCAGCGTCCCCATCTCGTCAAGCTGCCGCTTTTTGGCCAGATCGGAGACAGAGTCGGGCTCGGCATTTTCCATGCAGCCGCCCTCTTCGATAAACCTCAGATCCCTCTCCAGTCCATAGCCCTTTTTTACGGCCCACTTCGCCCCTTTACGGAGTATGTCGTCGAGTTCCTTGACGTTTACATGCAGATGACCAGTGGTACCGAGACCTGCAGGTATGCGGGCATAGAGAAGATCCGCCAGCGCTTCAAGGTCGCCCTCTATCTCAGAGAGTTTCAGGTCTGTACGGAGGCAGCGGATACCGCAGGAGATGTCGAATCCCACCCCTCCCGCGGAGATGATGCCCCCTCTCTCAGCGTCGAAAGCCGCAACACCGCCGATGGGAAAACCGTAGCCCCAGTGTGCGTCGGGCATCGCCATCGCCGGGCCGACCAGTCCCGGCAGCATTGCGACATTTCGGATCTGCTCAAGCACCTTCTCGTCCATCGCCTGCAGCAGCGTTTCAGAGCCGTAGAAGAGTACTTCCGAACGCTTCTTATGCGCAAGAGGTGGCAGACGCCATCGATAACTGTCGATCTGTTCAAGTTGCTGAATATTCATCATAAACTCCTTTAAACATCCACTATGCAGCGGGCTTCCCAGAGACCCTCGTGCTCTTGGACAGAGAGCATCGTCAAGGTCGCACCTTTGACCTCTACACCGCGTACGATCTTCTTGTCCCATGGGACACCCCACGCCTTTGCATGCCAGATCGATCCTTCGCGCCGGAGTTCGAACCGTCCGAGGACAACAGCACGGCTCTGGGCATGTGCGAGCAGATAATTGAGCCAGCGCACAAGGGCGAACTCCACATCATCCTCATCAAATGCGAACTCTATGAGGCTCTCCAGAGGCTCTGGAAGTTCTTCGGCCATAATGGCGAACATCGCCTTCGCAGCCGATTCAAAGGCAGACTCCATCGTCTCACCCCTGCCAATAATACCGATATCTGCATCGTGATCGAAATAAGCATATCTATCCATAGAACTCTCCTGGCTCCTTTTCGGCGTCACGCAAGATCATTGTCAAATAAACGGCTGGTGAAACCTTATCAGCTCTTCGTTGCGAGCGTGCGCAGTTTGGTATAGAGCGCTCTCTCCTCGTCACTGAGATGCTCCGGTATGTGCACATTCAGCCGCAGATAGAGGTCGCCCCGTTTGCTCTCTCCAAAGCGCGGCAGCCCTTTTTCGCCCAGACGCAGCACCGAATTGGGCTGTGTCCCCTGCGGTACCGTCACGTTCACCTTGCCATCGAGCGTCGAGACCTCGATCTCTCTGCCCAAAACCGCGTCGGTCAATTCGATGCTCTGCAGATGCCAGAGGTCGGCACCCGAGCGCTGAAACATCGGGTGGTAGGCCGTACGGACAATGACCAGCAGGTCGCCGGCCTTGCCTTCGGGTTTGGGGCTCGGCCGTCCGTGGGCAGGAATTCTGAGCACCATCCCCTCCTCGGCACCGACCGGTATCTTGACCGTCAATGTCTCGGGTTCATCGACCCTGCCGATACCGCCGCACTTCGGGCACGGGTTGTCGATAAACCTGCCCCGTCCGCCGCAGGCCGGGCAGGGTCTGATCTCCTGGTAGGCGACATTGCCCTCCTGCCGTTTGCTGACCTGCTGGCCGCTGCCGTTGCAGCTTTGACAGACGTGCAGATCTTTCTGCGTAGCAGCACCGCTCCCCTTGCACTGCGGGCAGACCCTTGGATGGCTGATGCGCACCTCTTCGTCGCCGCCGGTGACGATCTTCTGCAGCGGGACAACCACTTCGACCCGGATGTCCTCGCCTCTCGTGCCGTGCGGGCCGCCTCTTTGAAAAAAACCGTCAAAAAGGCCGCCCCCGAAACCGCCGAGGTCAAAGCCGAAACCGCCGCCGCCGAAGATCTCATCAAAGTTGATACCGCCGAAAAGATCCTCCTGTGAAAAGCCCGAAACGCCGGCAAAGCC